>NZ_JBVVQJ010000020.1:91691-127055 GCF_055811475.1 Mesorhizobium sp. WSM4829
GACGGGCTGGTTTCCGGCCAGGTCGAGAAGCTGGCCGAAGGCCGCGACATCCTCAGACGTGCGCTGGAAGCAGACCTGCAGAAAATTGCAGCGAGCCGCAGCGACATAGACGACATCATCGCCGGGCACGTCGGCAAGCTGACCGAAGGCCGCGACGCGCTGACCCGTGCGCTGGAGGACGACCTCTCCAGGCTCGCCGACACGCGCAAGGAAGTCGACCGTTCCCTGTCCGGCCATATCGACCAGATCGCCGCCAGGAGCACCGACATCTCGGACGCCATTGCCGCCGACGTCGAAAAGATCGAGCAGGCGTTCAGCCGCCAGACCGGCATCATCGAGGAGCGTGCCGGGACCATGGAGCGCGCGCTGTCGACCGGCGTCGACAACGTCCGCAACGTGCTCGAAAAGAGCGCGGTCTTCGTTGCCGGAGCGCTGCGCGAAAAGGTCATGGAAGTCACCAGCGCACTGCATGAGCAGGCAGGCGCGGCTTTCAGTGACGCCGATCGCAAGATCGCCGAACGGGCGGAGCAGACCTCCGCTGCCCTGCTCGCCAGGGCGGAGGATATCGCACGCACCTTCGAGGAAGCGGATCGCCGCCTCGCCGCACGTGCCGAAGACACGTCGAGCGCGCTCGTTGCCCGGGCGGAGGGTGCATCGAGCGCAATCATGGCCCGCGTCGACGACACCTCGAACTCGTTGCTGGCGCGCGCCCAGGAGACGGCCGACCAGCTGGCTGCCCGTGCCAGCGAGATCGCCGGTACATTCGATGCGGCGGACCAGAAGCTGGTTGCCCGCGCGGTCGAAACGGCGCAGTCGCTGGCGGAACGCGCCGGCGACATCCTGCGCAATTTCGAAGGCGCCGACGAACGGCTCAGCGTGCGCATCGGCGAATCGGCCGAAGCGCTCGCAGCGCGTGCATCGGACCTTGGCCGCATTTTCGATGCTGCCGACCAACAGCTGATCTCGCGCATCGCCGAAGGTTCGGAAGCGCTGTCGGCCCGCGCGTCCGAGATCGGCCGCATCTTCGATGAGGCGGATCACCGCCTGGTGTCGCGTATCGCTGACAGCACGTCGACGATCGGAGAACATGCCGACAACATCGTCGGGGCCTTCGCCAGCACCGAGCAGCGGGTTGCCGAACGTGCAAAGCAGACCGGGCAGGACCTGGCCGTCCACGCCCGTGAGATCGAGCAGGCGCTCGCCGGCGCCGACGAGCGCCTGGCCTCCAGCGCGGCGGCCGCGGCGGCTCGCGTCGAGGAACAGGTTGCCGGCGTCGAAAACCGTCTGGTCAACACCACCGAAACGATAGGCCAGAAGCTCAACGAGCAGGTTTCGACCGCCGAGGCGCAGCTCATTTCGCGCGCCAACTCGATCGCCGAAACCTTCACGGCGGTCGGCCAGCATATCGGCCAGAGCACCAACGACGCCGCCAAGACCATCGGCACCAACACCCGCGAGCTCAACACCATGCTTGCGGCACGTTCGGCCGAGATCTCGAAAATCCTTGACGAAACGGCACGGCCTCTGGTCGAGCGCTTCGCCCACGGCGGCTCGGAATTGCAAAAGAGCATGGAAGAGGTGACCGAACGTGCCACCGAGAAGCTGCGCAGCGAAAACGCCGCCTTGGTCGACGCGCTCGCCAGCCGCACGGCCGAAACATTGTCGGCCGTCGAAGGGGCGCGCTCGACGCTCGCCGACAGCGTCGCCGACCTCATCGGCCGCATGAGCACCTCGAGCGCACAGCTCGGCCAGCTGATCGAACAGGCGGCGGCCAATCTCGGCCAGGTCGACGAACGCCTGACCGGCAGCACGCAAAGCTTTGCGGCGACCACGGAAAAAGCCGCGCAGACCTTCGCCAGCTCGGCGCGTCTGGTCGATTCGAACACGACACGGCTTACCGAGCTGTCGTCCTCGACCTTGCGCGAGGTTGCCTCGATCGCCACCAAGTTCGACGAGCACAGCCGATTGCTGTCGAGTGCTTCGGACCTGTTGAGCTCGGCCCAGAGCAACCTCGAACACACGCTGGAAAGGCAGTCGTCGCTGGAGGACCTCGCCGTCGGCCTGGTCAAGAAGTCGGAGGATCTCGAAAAAGTCATGCGCTCGTTCGAGGATCTGGTCGGCCAGACGTTGCAGAACGCCGAAGGCAAGACGCTGGAGTCGGCGGACAAGATCCGTACCTCCATTGCCGACGTCGTCGATTCGGCAACCAAGCGCTTTGCCGACGCGACCGAGGAGATGCGACGCACCGCCAGCTCGATCAAGAGCGAGCTCGACCTTACCCGCGCCGAGCTCAAGAAGGGTGTCATCGAGATGCCTGAAGAGGCAAAGGAATCGACCACGGCCATCCGTCGTGCCGTTTCCGAGCAGATCAACGCCCTGAAGGAACTCTCTGATATCGTTGCGAAATCTGGCCGCAGCACCGACTCCTCGGAGCCGCGCAACCTGCGCCCGGCACAACAGGCGCCTGCCCCGCGCGCCACCGAGCCGCTGCGCCGTCCTCCGGCCCCGGAACCCCTTGCCCCGCAGGCGCCGTCGGATGACACCGCACTGCGCGGCGACCTGGAACGCCCGCCGGAGACGGCGCCGCGCCAGCGCGACCCTAATGGCCGCGCGCCGCAGGGCGGCTGGGTGCGCGATCTCTTGACCGGGGCATCGCGCGAAGAGGCCGCCAAGCCAGCAGCACCTTCGGAAGCGCCACGCTCGGCAGCCCCTGCCCAGCGCTCGCCGCTTCATGTCGTGGAGTCGCTCAACTCGCTTTCCGTCGACATCGCCCGCGCTATCGATCACGACGCCTCGATCGAACTGTGGAACCGCTACCGGAGCGGCGAGCGTGACGTGTTCACCCGGCGTCTCTACACGCTGAAGGGCCAGCAGACGTTCGACGAGATCCGCCGCAAATATCAGATGGAGGCGGAATTCCGCGCCGCCGTCGACCGTTACTGCGACGACTTCGAAAAGCTGCTCAAGGACGTCTCGCGCAACGACCGCGACAACATGATGGCGCAGACCTACCTGACGTCGGACACCGGCAAGGTCTATACGATGCTAGCCCACGCCAGTGGCCGCCTGCATTGATCAGACGATGGGCGAACGGAAATAGGCGGGAAATTCCCGCCTATTTGGGGCAATCGCTTCGGGTTTGAATTCACATCGTCACCGGCGTTGGCGCCGCCCCTCAGGCGGCTCCGGCTGCGACAATTGAGTGCACGGCTGTGGTCAGATCACCGAATCGGTCCAGCGGACGATGTCCTTGGCGGCATCGCCGAACGCCCTGTCGAGCGCGTCGACATAGGCCTGGTTGCCGCTGCCGGAGACGGGCGCGGTCGCGTTGAAGCTCTTGGAGGCGCGCACCTCGCCATTGCGGTCGTTCAATATCCGCACGAACAGCTCGACCTCGGCATGTTGGCCGCCGTCGACGCGGACTTCGAAGGAACGGACCTCGACGATCACCTGATAGTCGATCGCCAGGCCCTCGCCCGGCTTGCCGACGCCGGCGAAACTGCCCGAGCGCTGGAATGTCTCGGCCAGCCGCGCCTGCACGATCAGCGGCAGCCGGTCGGCCCATTGCGCTCCCTTGAGGTACTGGATCGAGCGCACCGACGGCTTGATGACGATGTTCTGGCTGTCCAGCGCCTTGAGCGCGGAAGGCTGGGCGATGAGGATTTGTTGGCGGCCGCGGCCGCGCGCATCGAGCGACGGCGCCGACAGTTCGAATGTGTCCAGGGGCGCCGGCCCGCCGCCCGGCAAAAACGCGCAGCCGGCCAGCGAAAGCGCAAGCAATGCCACACCCGCAGTGGGCCCGCCCGCTTTGACCCCGCCCAATCTAAGCACGCCCAATTTAAGCACGACCGACTTCACACGCGATCCCCGTTGTCCCCGAATCGAATGAGCAAATCGCACCCGCAGCGTACTTGCCTGCCGTTCTTGGGGCCGGCGAAAGCCGAAGTCAACGCCGCACCCTGCCATCGAATTGCCGAACCTCACCTTCGCCGCCTGACAGGATTCGCTGCGGATTGCGGCTGAGATCCGTTACCGCCTCTTCGATGCGGTTGATCGAGCGACGGCTGTCTTGGACCAGCGCTTCGACGTCCTGCAGGCCCTGGCCGGAGAATCGCGCCAGATTGTCGGTGATGGTGCCGAGGCGGGCGTTCAGCGTGTCGGCGACCTGCTTGAACGATTTCAGGGTATTCCTGGCATCGGCTATCATGCCGTCGGCTTGGCCTGAGCCGAGCAATGTATCGACCTTGACGAGGATGCCGTCGACACGCACCGAAGCGTCGTTGAGGCGCTCCGCGAGCTGCTGCGCGTCCTTGATCGTCTGGTCGATATCGTCGGCCCGGTTGGCGAATTTGTTGGTCACCTTGGCGATGTCGGCGGCAGCCTCGTTGGCGTTTTCGCTGGCCTTCTGGATGTTGGCCAGCGCGGTGCGGACCTGTGCCGGATCGATGCCGTCCAGAACGCCGTCGACCTTGGCCAGCGTGCCTTGCGTCCTTTGGGCGAAATCGTTGATCGACCCCACCGCGGTGTCGACATTCCTGACGACCGTGTCGAACTGCTTGCTGGTTTCCTTCAGGTTCTCGGTCACCGTATCGACGTTGGCGACAATACTCTTGATCTGATCCTTGTCGACGGCGTTGAGCAGCCCTTCCGCCGCCTTCAGCGTGCCGTCAAGCTTGCCCGAGACGCCCCTCAGTTCCTCCGACAGCGAACTGACGCTGGCGAGGAATTTGTCGATGCCGTCAGAGTTCTTGGCCAGCGCATCGGAGAAGGTCTGCACATTTTTGACGGTCTGCGTCAGCGGCCCGCGAACGTCGCTGGTGAAGCCTTCGAGCTGGGAGAGAACCGTATCGGCGCGGGTGAAGATGTTCTGCGCCGTCTGCAACAGGTTGGTGACCGCCGACGGGTTGGCGACGATCTCGGCGACGCGGCCCTCCTGCTCCGCCTGGTCGAGAAGGTTGACCTCCTTGGGGTCAGCGCCCCTGAGCTCGATACTCGCTTGGCCGGCGAGGCTGACGATCCCGATATCGGCCTGCGTCGATTTGGTGATCGGCGTCGTGCGGCCTACTTCGGCTTCGGCTATGGCGTCGTTCGGATTGGCGGGGTCGATATAGACGCGCCTGACATCCCCGACCCTGACGCCGTTGAACAGCACGAAACTGCCGCGGCCGAGGCCGGAAGCCGATCCCGGAATGCGCACCCGCAGCATCGCCGTCTCACCCCTGTCGCCGATCGCGGCCGTCCAATAGACGAACGCGAATGCCGCCAGGATCGCGGCTAGCGTGAAAATGCCGACAATGACGTAGTTGGCTCTGGTTTCCATTTATCCACTTATGGCTACGCGCGGGCCGCAAGATCAAGTTGCCGCGCACGTTTTCCGCGAAAATAGGATTTCACCCAGGGTTCCTCGCTCTTGAGCATGTCGTCGATCGTGCCTTCGACCAGCACTTTCTTGTTGCCGAGCACGGCCACCCGATCACAAGCGGTGAACAGCGTGTCGAGATCGTGCGTGACCATGTATACGGTCAGATCCATGGTATCGCGCAGCTTGACGACCAGTTCGTCGAACTCAGCTGCGCTGATCGGATCGAGGCCGGATGTCGGCTCGTCCAGGAACACGATGTCGGGGTCGAGCGCCAGCGCGCGCGCCAGCGCCGCACGCTTGATCATGCCGCCGGAAAGCTCGGACGGGAATTTCTGCGCCGCATCCGGCGGCAACCCGACCAGTTCGACCTTGAGCATCGCCAACTCGTCCATCAGCTTTTTCGGCAGATCGAGATATTCGCGCATCGGCACCTGCACGTTTTCGAGCACCGTGAGCGCCGAAAACAGCGCGCCGTGCTGAAAGAGGACGCCAAGGCGCATGTCGATGCGAAGGCGCTCCCTCTCGCTCGCCTTTTCGACATCGACGCCGAACAGCTTGATCGTTCCCGACTGCTTGTGCACCAGGCCGAGAATGGTGCGCAGCAGAACCGACTTGCCGGCGCCGGAGGCGCCGCCGAAGCCGAGAATTTAGCCACGCCGGATATGGAGCGACAATTTTTGGAGAATGACCTTGTCGCCGAAGGAGACGGTGACGTCGTGCGCAGAAAGCACGATCTCGTCCTCGTCGGCCCTTTGCGTAGTCGTGGTCGGCTTTGTGCCAAGCAGCGCCATGTCAGAACTCGATCGCTGCGTAGAACATGGCGAAAAGCCCGTCGAGGATGATCACCACGAAGATCGACTTCACCACCGAAGCAGTCACGTGCTGCCCGAGCGATTCGGCGCTGCCGCCGACCTTCATGCCTTCGACCGAGGCGATCGTGCCGATGATCATGGCCATGAACGGCGCCTTGATCAGCCCGGCAAAGATGGTGCTGAGATCGATGGCAACGCGCAGCCGGTCGATGAAGGCGGCCGGTGCGATGTCGGAGTAGAGCCATGCCGCCAGTATGCCGCCGCCGAGTGCGGCGAAATTGGCAATGATCGTCAGGCAAGGCAGTGCGATCACCAGCGCGACCAGCCGCGGAAACACCAGAACGCCGATCGGATTGAGCCCGATGACCTTCAGCGCGTCGACCTCCTCGCGCATTTTCATCGAGCCGATTTCAGCCGTGATGGCGCTGCCCGAACGGCCGGCGATCATGATCGCAGTCATCAGCACGCCGAGCTCGCGCAGGATCAGCACGCCGACAAGGTCGACGACGAAGATATCGGCGCCGAAATAGCTGAGCTGATAGGCGCCTTGCTGGGCGACGATCGCCCCGACGATGGCCGACATCAGCACAACCACCGGGATGGCGCCGACGCCCATGCGGTCCATCTGGTTGAAGATCGCCGCCGGATTGACCGCATGGCCGCGGCCGAGCTTCATCTGCGCGCCGCGTATCGTGGCGCCCAGTATGTTCATCGCGGCCAGGAAATCGTCACGCATCTCATAGACGCGCCGGCCAACCGCCTCGAGCGTGCGAATGACGATGTTCGGCGGCCCAACGATGCCGGAATCAGGTTCGCGTCGAACGGCGTCGCCGACGGCGCCGAGCAGGATCGAGGCAACCTCGCTTTGCCCCTGCATCGTGATTTTCACACCCTGCTTTTCGAAGGCGCTGACCAGACGGTCGATCACCCAGGCCCCGGCGGTGTCCATCTTCTCGATATGCGAGAGGTCGAGCGCCAATGTCTGAAAGCCGCTGCGTTGCTCGATCTTGCGCATCTCGGCATCGACGAGCGCCACGGTGCGTGTCGTCCAGGTCCCGGAGAAAGCGCAGCCGAGGACGCCGCCGTCCTCGCCGACCACAACGCGCGGCTGGTGGTCGGCCTCCTTGGCGGTCGTGCCGCTTGCGTCGCGTTTGCGGATCGTCAACATGGCGTCCTGTTTAGCCTGACGGGCCGATCTGTTTAACCTGACAGAACCCACCTGTCGATTTGCCGACAAGCTTGTTGTCGCACAGCCGGAGCAGAAAAATATGGCGCGTGTCATTTCGGTCGAGTCCGAGTGCTTTCCTATCGCCGGGACCTTCACCATCTCGCGCGGTTCGAAAACCGAAGCCGAGGTCGTCACAGTGACGATCCGCGAGGACGGCCAGAGCGGGCGCGGCGAATGCGTCCCCTACAAACGCTATGGCGAAACCATCGAGGGTGTGCGCGATGCGATCGAGGCGATGCGGGAGCAGGTTCAAGACGGCATCAGCCGAGCCGCGCTGCTCGACGCCATGCCGGCCGGCGCGGCGCGCAACGCCGTCGACTGCGCGCTATGGGACCTGGAGGCGAAGATCGCAGGCAAGCCGGTGGCTTCCAGCATCTGCACGGCGCCGCCGAGGGCGCTCGAAACGGCTTACACGCTGTCGCTCGGCGAGCCCGAAGCCATGGCAGCCCAGGCCCGCGCCAATGCCCTGCGCCCGCTTCTCAAGGTCAAGATCGGCGGCGACAACGACATGGCCCGCATCCGCGCGGTCAGGGAGGCGGCACCGGCGAGCCGCATCATCCTGGACGCCAATGAGGGCTGGAGCGACGACAACATCGTTGCAAACCTGGCCTTTGCCGCCGAGCACGGCATCGCGCTGATCGAACAGCCGCTACCGGCGGGCCGTGATAGCATCCTTCGCAACATCGCCCATCCGGTGCCGATCTGCGCCGATGAAAGCCTGCATGAGGCCAAAAACCTTGCCTCGCTGGTCGGCCTTTACGATACGGTCAACATCAAGCTCGACAAGTCGGGCGGCTTGACCGCTGCTCTCGTCCTTCGCGATCGCGCCCGCGAACTGGGTTTTGGCGTCATGGTCGGCTGCATGGTCGGCACGTCACTGGCCATGGCGCCGGCCGTGCTGTTGGCCCAGGATGCCGATTTCGTCGATCTCGACGGTCCGCTGCTGCTGGCCCGCGACCGTGCGCCTGGCCTTGTCTACCAAGGTTCGCTGCTGTCACCGCCCGATCCGGCGCTGTGGGGCTGACCGCGCCGCAAGCCCGATCAGCACAAGGCCGACCAGGGCGATCGGGATCATGGCAAAAAAGCCGTCGACGCCGAAGCGGTCGTAAAGCGGGCCGCACAGGAGCGTCACCACGGCGGTGAAAAAGCCGTTGGAGAAATAGGCGATGCCTTGCGCGGCCCCGGTGCGTTCCTCCGCGACCGTCTCACCGATCATTTTCTGCAGGCCGATCAGCACCAGCGCCACCGAGACCGCGTGCAGCGTCTGGACTGCGAAAAACCCACCTACGCCAAGGCCAAGCGGCCAGATCAAGGGAAAGGCAATCCAGCGCACGATCGCGCCTATTCCCGCCATCACCATGATCGATACGACCGAGAAGGAACCGAAAACCCGAGTAAAGATCATGAACATGCCGATCTCGGCCAGGACACCCCAACCCCAAAGCAGCCCGACCACAGAGTCGCCGATGCCGATCGATTTCCAGTAGATCGAGACGAAGCCGTAGAAAAACGCGTGGCTGGCGGTGATGACGCCGACGCCGACGGAGAAATACAGGAAATAGCTGTTGAGGAGTTTTGGCGCCGATTGCTGGATGTCGGCAGCCGAAAGCGGCGAGGCGCGGCGGGGACGGCCGAGCCGCGGCGCGATCAGTGCGACGACAAGTGCGGCGCCAAACGCCACGAAGATGATCACCGGAACAGCCTGGGCGCCGGTCGCCGACAGGATGAAACCGCCGGCAAGATTTGCGCACAGATAGGAGATCGATCCCCATTTGCGCATATTGGCATAATTCGAGCCGAAGCGGCGCACCCCCGACAGCGCCAGCGAATCGGCGATCGGCGAATGCGGCGTCCAAGCGACAGTGAGCGCCAGCGAAACGGCCAGCACCATGGCATAGCTCGGCGTCAGGAAATAACCGGCGGATAGCGCCAACGATGCGGCCGTCAGCGCGACATAGACATGGGCGCGGTCGCTCGCCCTGTCGGCCAGTGCCGTAAGCAATGGCGTCGTCACCACGCGCAGGAACATCGGTGCCGCGAGAATGATCGCTATCTGCTCGGCATCAAAACCGTTTGCCTGCAGCCACAATGGAAAGTACGGCAAGTGTATCCCGAGCGGCACGAAAAGCGTAAAGAAAATCAGGCCCATGCGCAGCTCGAAATGACGCGGCTTGACGAGTTGTTCGGGTGAAAGCGGCGGCAGGGAGGACATCAGCAGGCAATCCGTCGGCGCAGCATTCGACCGGCCGGCCAGCCAACGCACGCCGATCCCATAACATGGCGAAAAAAGCGATGAAACCGTGGGCTAAAGCGCGTCGCGTTTGACCGGCCTCATGCGACGCGCTTTAGGTTTCTTGTTTTATGCATGTCGTTATCGCAAAACCGCTGCACAGCTTTGCGCGACATGCATGAACGCATCATCGCGTCAGGCAGCCTGGACTGCCCTGCCCTTGATGGCGACGATGTCGATCGGCACCAGCACTTCGCCGCCGACCGGAACCTCCGGCAGGACATGCGCCCAGTGCAGGATCTCCATCTGGCCGTCGAAATGCTCGACCACCGCGGTGCAGCTCTCCACCCAGTCGCCGGTGTTGATGTACTGCACGTCCTCATAATTTTCGATCGCGGCATGGTGGATGTGGCCGCAGATCACGCCGTCGACATGCGAGCGGCGCGCTTCCTCGGTCAGCATGGTCTGGAACGAGCCGATGAAATTCACCGCCTTCTTGACGTTGACCTTGGCCCAGGACGAAAACGACCAGTATGGCAGGCCAAGCAGTTGGCGAAGCCGCGTCACCACGCGGTTGACCAGCATTGCCGCGTCATAGGCGTAGTCGCCGAGATAGGCCAGCCAGCGCGCATTGTGGACGACGGTGTCGAACTGGTCGCCATGGATGACAAGAAAGCGTTTGCCGTTGGCGGTCTCGTGGATGACGCGGTCGGCGACGACGATGCCGCCGAAATGCACGCCCTGGAACTGGCGCGCGAATTCGTCGTGATTGCCGGCGATGTAGGTGATGCTGGCGCCCTTGCGCGCCTTGCGCAGCAATTTCTGGACGACGTCATTGTGGCTTTGCGGCCAGTGCCAGTTCCGTCTGAGCCGCCAGCCGTCGACGATGTCGCCGACGAGATAGATGATATCGGCGTCGTGATGGCGCAGGAAATCGATCAGGAACTCGGCCTTCGCCGCCTTCGATCCGAGATGGACGTCGGAGATGAACATGCTGCGGAATGTGCGGGGCTCTGCGCCAGGCATTGGATTCTCACCGTTGCTTCCGAACAGGCTATGCCTCGATTCATGCAACAACCGTATGACGGTTGCGATTGGTCCAGCCCCAAGAGTAAGTTGCGACCCAAATCAGAGGAGAAATCGCCATGGATCTCGGTATTCGCGGAAAAAAGGCCATCGTCTGCGCTTCGAGCAAGGGTCTTGGGCGCGGTTGCGCCATAGCGCTGGCCGAAGCCGGCTGCGACCTCGTCGTCAACGGGCGCAACGCCGACCAACTGGCCAAGACCGCCGCCGAACTGCGCGAAAGATTTGGCATTGAGGTGACCGAGATCGTCGGCGACGTGTCGAAGCCCGAGGTGCAGAAGGCGCTGCTTGCCGCCTGTCCCGATCCCGATATCCTCGTCAACAACAATGGCGGACCGCCGCTTCGCGATTTCCGCGAGCTCGACCGCGAAAAAATCCTCGAAGGCGTCACCCAGAACATGGTGACCCCGGTCGAACTGGTTCAGGCTGTCATCGACGGCATGGCCGAGCGCGGCTTCGGCCGCATCGTCAACATCACCTCGCTGTCGGTCTATGTTCCCATTCCCGGCCTCGATCTGTCGTCCGGCGCGCGCGCCGGCCTGACTTCGTTCCTTGCCGGCGTCGCGCGGACGGTGATCGACCGCAATGTGACCATCAACAACATGCTGCCGGGCAAGCTCGACACCGACCGGCTGCGTCCCCCGCATGAAGCCGGCACCCCGGAAGATCCGGCTGCCGCCGCCGCACGCAAGGCCCAGGCAGCAGTCAACGTTCCGGCCAAGCGGCTCGGCACGCCGGAGGAATTCGGCCAGATCTGCGCCTTCCTGTGCTCGGTTCATGCCGGCTACCTGACCGGGCAGAACATACCGGTCGACGGTGGCCTCTACGTCAGCGCGTTTTAGTGGCAGAATCCGGGCTTGGCACCGGCTGGGAACGGCGAGAGAAAGGATGTTTTTCTGACCGTCTTTCACGGCGGATCCCGAGGCTTGCTGCGGCCGCCCCTGACCGCCTCAACGCACTTATGAGAGTGCAACTAGTCTCGCCCCATCAGCGTTTTGATCAGCGTCTCGGCGAGCCAGCTTTCATATTCGTCCGAAGACCAACCCCGCTCCAACACGAGCATGCGATATACATCGCGGCCGGTATACATCCATAGGATGTCGCGCACGCGGGCTAAGCCGAGTTGGCGCGCGACAGTGACGGATGCGACGAGAAGGTTTGCACGCGCTTCCTGGAGCTTGAAGCGGACGGTCTCCAACTCCGTCTCGATCGCCTTCAGCTCGGGAGACAGCGCCGAGACGCCTCGCATAAGGCCGATCTCCTCGCGTTCCGCATCAAGGATGACCCGAGAGATCGAGGCAGTAATACGCAGAATCTCCTCGGGGTCTCTCGCGTTCTCGGCCTGCTTAGCTATCTCCGCATAGCGCGGGCCGAAGAAGGAACGCTCGACCACGGCTCTTAGAATGCCGGTCTTCGACTGGAACAGGGCATAGACGGTCGGTGCCGAAACACCGGCGGCTGATGAGATGTCATTAATCGTGACCTTTTCCACTCCGCGCGCAGTAAAAAGCTCTTTCGCCACATCGAGAATGCGTTGGCGCGTGCCGGAAGCGCGCTCCGACCGCAACCGTGCGTCGTAGCGCCTGCGGGTCTTTGAATTGTCATTCATATTGGATATAGTAAGCTATACCCAATATAATCGCCAGATCATTGAATCAGTAGGCTGGAAGGAGGAGCAGCATGATCGAGTTTGTGCCGATAAACCTCTGGGGGATCGGAACTGCGGTCCTCGCAGCCTGGGTCGTCGCTGGGCTTTGGTATTCGCCGCTGCTCTTTATCCGACCGTGGGCCGAGATGTCGGGCGTCGACGGCGCGAAATTCGCCGCCGGCCTGCGGCGGGCGATTGCGGTCGACCTTGCCTCGTTTGCGGTCATGGCGTTTATCCTCGATCAGGTACTTCACGCCTGGGGCGCGCTGACGATCGTCTCGACCGTCCTCTGCACTTTCCTGCTCTGGCTCGGCTTCGTCGCTGTCACGCTGCTGCATTCGGTGACCTATGAGCACCGGCCTCTGCGCTATTATGCGATCAATGCCGGCTATCGCTTGGTCAGCATGGTGGCAATGGGTGTGATCCTGACCGTGTTACGGTAACAAAGGCGCTGTTGTCGACCTGTTCCAGGCATCCGGATTTGCTCGCACTGCGGCGCGGCTGGATGAGGCCCTGAAGGCGTTCTTTGAGCAGCGGCTTGCCGAACCTTACCCGTACCTCATTCTGGACGCGCGCGCTGCGCGGCGGACACGCCAACGTCACCGCTGAATGCCACGCCATTTTTGCAGAACTTGACGCACACAACTTTGTAGACATCACACTGGGCGGTGGCGGCCTCTACGTCAGCGCGTTTTAGTACCTAACGGTTGGTACCCGCTGGGAACGCCGGGAGGCGATCCATCTCGGCCGTTCTTGTCAGGAAGTGACGGCTCTGAACGCAGGCGTTGCAGGTGCCGTGCCAGACCAAAAGGAGCCGATTTTTCGTCCGAAGTCTCAAAGACATCGGCTGCGCTGGCGAGGGGCGAGTGTGGTGTTGAGCAGCGGGGCTATGATGGCCCCTTCCCGCGCTGGCCGCCGCTACAGTGCATAGGGCCATTCGTCCGGCACGAAGCGATAGGCGTCGCCATCGCGCGCCACATGGCCGATGCCGGGGAACGGCAAATGCATGCCGGCGATCAGCATCCGGTCAGCAGCGACCCGGTCGAGCGTCCGCTTGCGCGTTTCGGCAGCCAGCTTGGCATCGACATCGAAGGCGATGCTCCAGTCCGGGCGCGCGAACTGGTAGGTCGCCATGTGCACGACATCGCCCCAGATGAACAGCGCCTCGCCGTCCGATTCCACGATGAAGCCGGCATGGCCCGGAGTGTGGCCGGGCAGCGGCACGGTGCGGATCGCGCCGACCGCCTCGCCCTCGCCACCCACCTGCCGCACGCGGTTCGCATAGGCGGCGGCGGCCTGGCGGGCGCCGATGAAGAACGGCCTTGCCCCATCCGGCGCCTGGTTCATGTTCGCGTCGTCATGCCAGAAGGCGTAATCGGCGGCGGTGACGACGAGCTCGGCATTGGGAAACAGCGCCTGGCCGGCGGGAGTCAGAACGCCGTTGATATGGTCGGGATGCATGTGGGTAATCAGCAATGTATCGATCTGGTCCGGAGAGACGCCGGCCGCCTCGATAGCGGCCGGAAGTCGGCCGAGTGACGGGCCCATGCTGTCCGACGTACCGGCGTCGATGAGCACCAGACGGTCGCCCAGATTGATAAGATAGGCATTGACCGGTGCGCGGCGCGGTCCGGGCTTCTGGAAGCTGGCCTCAGCCAGCCGCTCCGCATCGGCCTCAGCGAGCCCGATGACCAGCTCGGAACCAAGGTCGATATAGCCATCTAGTAGCGCCGTAACCTGGACCGATCCCACGTTGCGGCGCAGCGCGCCAAGCGTTGCGGCGTCGACCAGCGGCGCGCGGGCCACCGCCGGAACGGAGACATTGGCTAGGAGAGTGCCGCCGGTTAGGCCGGCACCGGCGAGAAAATGACGGCGGGAAAGCGGCATTGCATCGTCTCCAGTTTGGGGATCTAGAGCTCCAGGCGGAGCAAGGCGGGTCTATGCCATAGGCTCAGCTTTTTGAACTTGCCAATTCTTTATATGTCTTATTACTCTTGTTTATTAATCACGACGGAGAGTTGCCATCATGGACCGCTTGACCGAGCTGACCAGTTTCGTACGCGCCTGCGATACCGCCAGCTTCTCGGCGGCAGCGCGCGAGTTGGGCTTGAGCCAGCCGGCCGTCAGCCAGAAGATCCGTGCGCTGGAAACGCGTCTAGGCGTCCGGCTCTTTGACCGTACGACCCGCCATGTTTCGCCGACGGAAGCCGGCCGGCGTTATCTGGAGCGCGCCCGCGACATCATTGAGCGCATCGAGGAGGCGGACCGCAGCGTCGGCTGCCTCGAATCGAAGATGTGCGGACGTCTTGCCGTCGGCGCGCCGGCCAGCTTCGGCGCCGGCGTGCTTGGCAGCTATCTGATCGAGTTCAAGCGCGCCTATCCGGAACTGTTGCTCGACGTGGCGCTGACCGACAGTTTCGTCGATGTGATCGCAGAGGGGCTCGACGTGGCGATCCGTATGGGGACCATCGATGACGACCGGCTGATCGTGCGCAAGCTCGGGGTGATCGGGCGCTGCCTTGCGGCAACGCCAGAGTATCTCGACCGCAGGGGCCGGCCGCGACGCCCGGAAGATCTCGCCGACCATGATTATCTGCTTTACGCCCACATCAGGAAGCGCGATGTCGTGCCGCTCACCGGCCCGGGCGGCGAAAAGGCCGAGGTGCGAATTCGGCCGGCCATGCGCTCCGACAATTCGCTGCTCAATCATCAAGCGTTGCTGTCCGGCGTCGGCATCGGCCTCGGGCACAGGATGACACTCGATCCGCTCATCGCCGAAGGCTTGCTCGAACATGTGCTGCCGGACTGGCACTATGCGCCGCACCATGTGCATGCGGTCTATCCATCGAATCGCTTCATTCCGTTGAAGGTTAGGCGGTTCGTTGCCGGCTTCGCCGACCACCTCGCCGCGATGGGTGCGTTCATCGATGACAAAAAAGCATGCACATCCAAGGAAACGGCGCCGGCCCAGTGAAGTCTGACGTTTGTACGCGCAGGGAAATGGCGGAGATGGGGGAGTCGAGATGTGGCGCGGCGGAGATAGGCGTAGCCCCGCAACCGCGCAGTGAGTAGCTGTCGGGTGGACGGTAGCCGCAAAGCCTGGTGGCGGTCGACCTGACACCGTTGCCGCTGCTGCTCCCGCAGGACACATGAACTGCCCTTCATGGTCATTCCTCCTGCCGATCGAGAAACCGCTTCACGGCGCCGAGGAACACACCGCGCCCTGCGGCGTCGCGGTCGAGATGCACGAAGTGGGTAGCGTCCGGGATGTTCAGGCGTTCCGCTTTTGGTGCTTCGTCCACAATTGCCTTCGCATCCTCCGGTCGGCTCCAGAAATCCCGTCCGGAACGGATGACGAGCACCGGTATGGTGAGCGCCGCCGCCGACCATTGCCTGCGATCGAACGCGAGTTCGAAGCTGTCGGCCATGGCACCGCTCGGTGACCGGAAACTCGGCGGCTGGCGCGTCGACGCCGTCTCGTCGGAGGCGAGTGCCGCATCACCATAGGCCGCGGCCACCGCGGGATCGCGCCACTGAGCCTTGTCCGCGACCGGGATGCTGTCGTCCCAGGCGGTGAACAGGCTCGGACGTGTATTCAGCCGATAACCGCCGAACGCATGGACATTGAACGTCCCGGGCCGATCCGGATTTTCGAGCGGCGAGCCGGTGCCAAGAGTGGGATGCTGGTCTGAGCCTCCATACAGGGTGTTGTAGAGGATGAGCCGATCAACCGTCTGCGGAAAGCGGCTGGCATAGGCGCCGGCCCTATGCCCGCCGGTGGCCCAGCCGACGAGGCTGATCCTCGAAACGTCGCTCCATCTCGCGATGCCGTCGACCGCTGCGGAAATATCCGCCACGACGTCTTCGGTGCGCATCAGGGGAGCGGACTTGTCCGGCGGCCTGTCCATGGCCGCAGGACGGCTCGATGCGCCGTAGCCGCGAAGATCCAGGACATAGACAAGGTGCCCGTCCGCCGCGAGGTCGGCGGCAAGCGATCCGCCCGCAACAGGCAGATCGAAGGACGCGACGCCGGGCACGCGTGCGCCATGGATGAGGAGGACGGCAGACTTGGGTTCGGACGCTGCGCCAGGACGGCGCACCTCCCGAACGAAGAGGCGCTCGCCCGTCGGCAGTTCGACGAACCTGTCGGCCCTGACGAGATCCGGCTCGCCTGCCGGGACTGGGGCCGCAGCCATCATGGCTGCGGCGAGCACAAGGGGAAAGGCGGTGAAATGGGACATGATGATATCTCCGATCGCAATCGCGTTTCGCAAAGACTGCCAGCTATTCGATATCTTATCGATGACGTATTTGAGCGCGTTTGATATCGTCAAGATATGGAACTTCGGCACTTGCGACATTTCCTCGCCGTTGCGGAGGAATTGCATATGGGGCGTGCCGCACTGCGGCTGGCCATGGCGCAGCCTCCGCTTAGTCAATCGATCGGTCGCCTGGAGAAAGAACTCGGCGTCAAGCTGTTCGAGCGGGCCAACCGCCGCCTGACCTTGACGCGCGCCGGCGCGGCCTTCGTGGAGGAGGCGCGGGCAGCGGTACTGCACGCCGATGCGGCGCTTCACGTCGCCCGCGCAGCGCATGACGGCGAAGCTGGCGAGATCAGGATCGGCTTCGTGTCGGCGGCTCTGTACGAACATCTGCCGCATCTCCTATCCCGGCTTCGCGAGACATATCCGGACATCCATCCAAAGCTCATCGAGGTGTCCACCAATGAGCAGATTGCGGCGCTGTCGCGGAATGAGATCGACTTCGGTTTCGTGCATCCACCGCTCGGTACTGACGAACGTCTCGACATCCATGGCTATCCTGCTGAAGATCTTATCGCGGTTCTGCCTGATGACCGGCACACGCACGGGGTGACGCTGACGGACATCGCCCGCCACGGGCTCATCATGTTTCCGGCTGTACAAGGCCCGGCACTCCACGCCCGCATCATGGACACGTTCACCAGGGCTGGTCTCGAGGTGCGGATCGTCCAGGAGGCAACGCGGGCACTGACCATGCTCTCGCTCGTAGCCGCCGGCTTTGGAGCGGCGCTGCTGCCACGATCGACCCAGCGCCTTGTGTTTCAGGGCGTCCGCTATGCAGCGATCGCAGACGTATCGCTGCCCGCCTGGCCACTTGCCGTGATCGCGAAACGGCGGCCACGGCCGGCGATTGTCGATAGCGTCTGGAAACTGCTTGAGGCTCGCTCAGACGTGAGTTGACCGCCCGCGACTGGACACGCCCGGCGGCGCGACGCGCTCGATGACATCCGCGCCGGCCGCGACAAGGCAGGTGAGGATTTCAGCGCAACAATCTGACATGGTATGGTTTTCCACGATCCTTCCCCCTAATGGCGGCTGCGTCATTTGGCATCGTGAAAAACCTGCGCTGCATGCTAAACCTCGACGCAGCCGCACTTTATTTCCACAAGCATCCACGCCCTGGAAAGCTTGAAATCCAGGCGACAAAGCCGCTCGGCAACCAGCGCGACCTGGCGCTCGCCTATTCGCCCGGCGTGGCGGTGCCCTGTCTCGAAATCCGAGACTAGGCGGCGGCCGTAAGCTCCTTGCATTGGCCCTCATTGCGTCTTACGTTTGGCGCATCGATCAAGTGAGGGTATGATAATGCCGGAGACTGCAACCCTATCCTCGAAGTTCCAGATATCGATCCCCAAGGCGATCCGGACCGCCCAGCATTGGGAAGCGGGTTTGACCTTGGCCTTCATCCCGAAGGGAACGGGCGTGCTACTCGTCCCTGTGCCGAAGCGGGAAGCGCTGAAGGGGCTGGCGAAGGGCGCTTCGGCGACGGAATATCGCGACCGGTCGGACCGTTTCTGATGGTGCTCGTCGATACCTCGGCTTGGATCGAATGGCTGATAGGCTCTCCGACTGGAGAGCAGGTGGCAGAGCATCTGCCCGAGCGAGCCGACTGGCTCGTTCCGACCATTGTGCAGTTGGAACTCGCAAAATGGCTCACTCGCGAAGTAGGCGAAGACAAAGCCGATCAGACCATCGCCTTTACCCAGGTCTGTACGGTGGTCCCGCTTGACACGGAAATCGCCCTAGCGGCCGCCGAAGCCTGCCGGAAGCACAAATTGGCGACCGCAGATGCGATCATTTTCGCGACCGCTCGGGCGCATGACGCGACGCTCCTGACTTGCGACAAGCATTTCGAGAGCCTGCCAGTCGTCACCCTCATCGAAATGATCTAGCGCTGACATTGTTGGACTGCGGGGTGATGTCGGCTCCGGCAGCTCTCGACCGAGGGCGTGTGAAAACTCGCCACGTCGGTCCTCCTTTGCCCAAGCGAACAGAAGCGCGCTCGTATTCGATGCGGCTCACGCGTGAAGGTCGTTTTCCACCCATTGCAGACATTCAAACTGGGATGTCGGCGTAGCTCACCGCAGCGCGCCGCCCCGCGTCCAGAATTTCAATGGGACCACGCAGCGGGACGCTACGCGAACCCAAAGGCCGCACTTTGCGACATATCACCTCTCGAAAAGCCTCGGCTGCATGCTAAGAGACTCAAAACAGCAAACGGACTGAACTGAGGAGCGGCCGGCATGCAAGGCGAAAACAAAAAAGCAGCCCGGTCGGACCTCGACGAAGCCGCCCTCTATTTCCACAAGCACCCACGCCCTGGAAAGCTTGAAATCCAGGCGACAAAGCCGCTCGGCAACCAGCGCGATCTGGCGCTTGCCTATTCGCCGGGCGTCGCGGCGCCCTGTCTCGAAATTCGCGACAATCCGGCAGCCGCCGCCGACTACACGGCGCGCGCCAATCTGGTTGGTGTCGTCTCCAACGGTACGGCAGTGCTCGGCTTGGGCAATATCGGCCCGCTGGCCTCCAAGCCGGTGATGGAAGGCAAGGCGGTGCTGTTCAAGAAATTCGCCGGCATCGACGTCTTCGACATCGAGATCGACGCGCCTGACATCGAGCGGATGGTCGAGACGATCTCGGCGCTGGAGCCGACCTTCGGCGGCATCAACCTCGAGGACATCAAGGCGCCCGAATGCTTTGAGGTCGAGGAACGGCTGAAGGCGCGCATGGCCATACCGGTCTTCCACGACGACCAGCACGGCACCGCGATCATCGTCGCCGCCGCCGTGCTCAACGGGCTGGAATTTGCCGGCAAGACGATCTCCGACATCAAGATCGTCACCTCCGGCGCCGGGGCAGCGGCCCTCGCCTGCCTCAACTTGCTGGTTTTGCTCGGCGCGCGCATCGAAAACATCTGGGTCACCGACCGTTTCGGCGTCGCCTACAAGGGCCGCGTCGACGAAATGGACCGCTGGAAGGACCCCTATGTGAAGGACACCGAGGCGCGCACGCTGGCCGATGTGCTGCCGGGCGCCGACGTGTTCCTGGGCCTTTCGGCCGCCGGCGTGCTGAAACCGGAATTGCTCCAGCACATGGCGCCAAAACCACTGATCCTGGCCTTGGCCAACCCCAACCCCGAGATCATGCCGGAAGCGGCGCGGGCGGCGCGACCCGACGCGATGATCTGCACCGGCCGGTCCGATTTTCCCAACCAGGTCAACAACGTACTCTGTTTTCCTTACATTTTCCGTGGCGCCCTGGACTGCGGCGCCAGCGCCATCAACGAAGAGATGAAGATGGCTGCGGTGCGGGCGATCGCAGCCCTTGCCCGCGAGGAACCGTCGGATGTCGCTGCCCGCGCCTATTCCGGCGAAACGCCGATCTTCGGGCCCGATTTCCTGATCCCCTCGCCGTTCGATCCCAGGCTGATCCTGCGCATCGCGCCGGCGGTGGCCAAGGCCGCCTGCGACACCGGCGTCGCGACACGGCCGATCACCGACTTTGCCGCTTATATCGACACGCTCAACCGCTTCGTCTTCCGCTCCGGCCTGGTCATGAAGCCGGTGTTCACGATGGCCAAGACGTCGAGCGCCAAGCGCGTCATCTATGCCGACGGCGAGGACGAGCGCGTGCTGCGCGCCGCCCAGGTGGTACTGGAGGAAGGCATCGCCGAGCCGATCCTGATCGGCCGCCCGCATGTCATCGAAGTCAGGCTGAAACGCTACGGGCTGCGCATCAAGCCGGGCGTCGATTTCGGCCTGATCAATCCCGAGGACGATCCGCGTTATCGCCACTATGTCGACCTTTTGATCGAGCTCGCCGGCCGGCGTGGCGTCACGACGGAGGCCGCGCGCACGATGGTGCGCACCGACAACACGGTGATCGCCGCACTTGCCCTCAAGCGTGGCGACGCCGACGCCATGGTCTGCGGCCTGGAAGGACGGTTCGAGCGGCATTTGCGCAATGTCACCCTGATCATCGGCCCGCGCGCCGGCATCAAGGATCACGACCTGTCGACGCTTTCGATGCTGATCTCGCAGCGCGGCATCATTTTCCTCACCGACACCCATGTCACCGTCGATCCGACCGCCGAGGAGATCGCCGAGATGACGGTGCTGGCGGCCGAGGAAATCCAGCGCTTCGGCATCGAGCCCAAGGCCGCCCTGCTGTCGCATTCGGATTTCGGCTCGCGCGATTCGCCAAGCGCGCTCAAGATGCGGCAGGCAGCGGCGATCCTGGCGCGCATCGCGCCGGACCTGCAATGCGACGGCGAGATGCATGCCGACTCGGCTCTGTCGGAGCCGCTGCGCCAGCGGGTCTATCCGCATTCGCGGCTGAAGGGCGAAGCCAATCTGCTGGTCTTCCCCAATCTCGATTCGGCCAACATCACGCTCACTGCGCTGCGCGCGATGATGGACGCGCTGCATGTCGGCCCGATCCTGCTCGGCACCGACAGGCCGGCGCATATATTGACGCCGTCGGTGACGTCACGCGGCGTCGTCAACATGACGGCGCTCGCGGTGGTCGAAGCGGCCCACAAGGCGCAGGCGGTCGTAACTCTGGGATAAGGCAATCGCTTCAGGTCTGCGCTGCCCCTCATTGCCCTGCCGGGCATTTCTCCCCGTATAGTGACGGGGAGAAAGACGCCTTCGCAAACGATTTCGCCAATCTCCAGCGTTGCAAAAAGTGTGCCGAGGTTGCGGCCAGCCCCTTCTCCCCGTCACTATACGGGGAGAAGATGCCGGCAGGCAGATGAGGGGCGGCGCCGACGTTGCATTGGTCACGCCAACAAAACCCAATTTGACGGGTAAGCTAAATAAACAGTTAACCGCGGACGCGGTAACCTTCGCAACGGACGAGGCAAGCGGAGTTCCGTATGGGCGGAGGGTGGAAGCTGACGCGCGCCGCAGCACTGCTCGGTGCCTTGGCATTGTCAGGCTTTGCCGCCACCGAACTGCAGGCCGCCTCCGGTGTTTGCCGGCAACTGGAAGCCGATCTCGCGGCCGCTTCGCGCGGTGGCGGCACCAAGCCAGCCCTGCTCAGGAAATATGACGATGCAATCGTGCGGCAGCGCCAGCAGATTTCAAAGGCCGTCAGCCAATCCAGCCGCGCCGGCTGCGGCTTTTCGCTGTCGCGCCGCAACGCCAACGCATGCGCCGCACTCGACGCCACCATCGATCGCATGGCAGCCAATCTCGACGGCTTGCAAGCTACGCGCGCTGAACTCGCCGGGGACGGCTCGCACCGCAATCGCGCACGCATATTGGCTTCGCTCGACGCCAATGGCTGCCGCGATGATGCGGCGCCGCCAAAGCCGGCACCGGGCCGCGACGCCAGCCGTGGAACCGGCGAGAAAAACTTGCTCGACCAGCTTTTGGGCAGCGACGCAATTGGACCCGGCGCGTCCGACCGGCCTGAAGAGCCCGATCAAGCCGTGGGTCCGCGCGACATCCGCACCATGCTCGATAATGCCGACGACATGGGCCAGCCGCACGGCGAATTCCGCACCATGTGCGTGCGCACCTGCGACGGCTATTTCTTCCCGATGTCGAACGCCGCCTCGCTGGGCGATTTCGAGCGCGACCAGAAGAACTGCGATTCGAGTTGCCCCGGCACCGAGATGCAGGTGTTTTATGCGCGCGGCTTTGGCGACGACTCGGGCGGCATGACGTCTTCGGTAACCGGCAGGCCCTACAGCGAGCTGCCGACCGCCTATCTCTACAAGCAGCCCGCGCGTCCGCCGGCCTGCGGCTGCAACGCCGCGCGAAATTTCGAGATCATTGCCGGCAACCCGCCAAGCCCGAAACAGGCTGCCCCTGCCGACCCCGAGAGTTTGGCCAATGTCGAAGGCCGGCTCGATCGCGAAGCCATCGAGCGCCCCGCCGCAAAACCCTCGCCGACGACCTTGCCGCCGCCGGGACAGCGCAAGGTCAGGGTCGTCGGGCCAACGTTCCTTCCCGACCCAGCAGCGGCAACAGATCTGCAAGCTCCGGCCCCGAGGGCTGGCCCGTAAGCGCCAGCCTGAGCGGCGTGAACAGCGCTTTGCCCTTGCGGCCGGTTGCTTCCCTGATCCTGCCGGTCCACTCCTTCCAGACCGACCCGTTCCAGGGGTCTTCCGGCAAAAGGTCGAACGCCTGGCGAAGGAACTCGCGGTCGGGGTCGGAAAAGTCCGGCTGCTCCTGCGGGCCGTCGCGAAGTGTGCGCCACCAGATTGCGGCGTCGGCCAGCCTGTCGAGATTGCCGCGCACCGCCAGCCAGAACGGCTCCGCCTGTTCGCCGGAAATGCCGAGCACGATCAGCCGGTCGCGCGCCTCGGAAAACGGCATATGGTGCAGCAGCGTGCGATTGAGCACGAAAAGCTCGTCCGGATCGAATTTGGCCGGGGATTTCGATGTCGCCGCCGGATCGAAGCGCTCGGCAAGCTCAGCCATCGTCTGCACCGCGACGACGTTTTCCGAGGTGCCGACGAGCACCGCCAGCGAGGCGACCGCCATCGGCTCGATGCCGGTCTCGCGCAGGCTTTCGATGGACAGCCCGCCACTCCGCTTCGACAGGCCCTCGCCCGATGCGGTGGTCAACAGATTGTGGTGGCCGAACACCGGCGGCTCGGCACCCAGCGCCTGGAACAAGGCCAACTGCACGCCGGTATTGGTGACGTGGTCGTCGCCGCGGATGACATGGCTGATCCCCATCTCGATGTCGTCGACCACCGAAGGGAGAGTATAGAGATAGGTGCCGTCCTCGCGCATCAGAACCGGGTCGGAAAGCGAGGCTAGGTCGACGGTTTCCTCGCCGCGCACCAGATCGTTCCAGTGGATTTCGGTGCGCTCCGGCTGCAGCGGATCGCTGGTGAAATTAGGCAGCAGAAAGCGCCAATGCGGCCGGCGGCCGTCGGCCTGGTATTCGGCGACCTGCTCAGCCGTCAGCGTCAGCGCCTCGCGGCCGTAGACCGGCGGCAGGCCGCGCGTGCGGCGCACCTTTCGCCTGAGATCGAGCTCTTCCGGTGTTTCGTAGCAAGCATAGAGAAGGCGCGCCGCCTTCAATTTCTCCACCGCCGCATCGTAAAACTCGAAGCGCCGTGACTGGTATTCCGTGGCGTCGGGAAAGATGCCCAGCCAATGCAGGTCGTAGAGGATGGCGTCGGAGAATTCCTGCGTCGAGCGCGCGACGTCGGTGTCGTCGAAGCGCTGGATGAAGCGGCCCTTGTTGTTCATGGCGAACAGCCAGTTGAACAGCGCCGTGCGGGCATTGCCGATATGAATGCGGCCGGTGGGTGATGGGGCGAAACGGACGGTAACTGTCATGAATGGGGCGTACCGGATGGTTTTGCTGTTGACAAGACACGCCCCCGCGCTTGGCCGCAGACATAAGACATGACGAAGGCGATGAAAAGGCGGCAGCGACGCGCGTTTTAGCGCATCGGCCCGAAAATCGGAACCGATTTGCGGAAAGCACGATGCGCAGATTCAAAGTTGTTAGAGCGTACTTTGTGCGTCCAAGGGGACGCACGTCGCTCTAATCGGCCCGAAAATCGGAACCGATTTGCGGAAAGCACGATCCGCAGATTCAAAGTTGTTGGACGCGCGCGGCGCTGCAAGTCGTCAGATCGCCAGCCCCTTGGTCAATTCGAGCGCCTGGCGCTCGAACAGCCGGCGGTAGATGCCGCCTTGCAGCCGGATCAGTTGATCATGCGAGCCCTCCTCGACAATGCGGCCGCGATCGAACACCAGGAGCCTGTCAAGCGCTCGCACCGTCGAAAGCCGGTGCGCGATGACCAGCGTCGTGCGGCCGACCATCAACCGCTCCATCGCCTGCTGGATCAGCACCTCCGATTCCGAATCGAGGCTCGATGTCGCCTCGTCCAGAATGAGGATCCGCGCATCGGCAAGGAAGGCCCGCGCGATCGCCACCCGCTGGCGCTCGCCGCCCGATAGTTTCACGCCGCGCTCGCCGACCAGCGTGCCATAGCCTTTCGGCAGATCGACGATGAAGTCGTGCGCGCTTGCCAGCCGTGCGGCATGCTCGACCTCGGCCTGCGTCGCGCTCGGCCGGGCATAAGCGATGTTTTCGGCCAGCGACCGGTGGAACAGGATCGGCTCCTGCTGGACGATAGCGATCTGCCCGCGCAGCGACGCCTGCGCCACCCCGGAAATATCTTGGCCGTCGATCAGGATCGTTCCCGCGTTCACGTCGTAAAGCCGCTGGATCAGCTTGACGAAGGTCGTCTTGCCCGAACCTGAATGGCCGACCAGCCCGACGCGCTCGCCCGGCGCGATGTCCACCGAAAAGTCGCGATACAGCGGCAGTCGGTGGCTGCCATAATGGAAGGTGACGTTGTCGAAGCTGATGCGGCCGTCGGTGATGCGGATCGGCCTGGCGCCGGGCACATCCTCGATGCCGAGCGGCTCGAACTGGAAGTCGACCAGTTCCTCCATGTCGTTGATCGAGCGCTGCAGATTGCGGATATGCGTGCCGATATCGCGCAGATAGCCTTGCAGCACGAAGAACGAGGTCAGCACGAAGGTGACATCGCCGGCGCTCGCCTGCCCCCACGACCACAAAAGCAGCGAAAATCCGATCACCGCTGTTCGCAGAAGCAGCAGCATCGATCCTTGCGTGGTGCCGTTGATGGTGCCGCGCACCCAGGTGCGGCGCGTGCGGGCGCGCCATCTGGCGACGACCTTGGCGAGGCGTGTTTCCTCGCGTTCCTCGGCGCCAAAGCCCTTGACCACGGCGTTGCAGCTCACCGCATCGGCCAGAGAGCCGCCAAGGCGCGTGTCCCATGCATTGGCAAGCCTTGCCGCGGGCGCGACATAGCCAAGCGACAGCAGCGCCGTCACCGCGATGAACAGCACCGAGCCTGCGGCGACGACAGCACCCATCAGCGGCCAGAACCAGCCGAGCAGCAGCGTCGAGCCGACGAGCATGACGACGGACGGCAGCAGCGCGATCAGGATCGTGTCGTTGAGCAGGTCGAGCGCCCACATGCCACGGGTTATCTTGCGCACGGTCGATCCGGCGAAGCTGTTGGCGTGCCAGTCGGTGGAGAAGCGCTGGACCCGGTGGAAGGCGTCGGCGGCGATATCCGCCATCATCTTCAGGGTCAGTTCGACGATGGCCATGAAGGCGAGGTTGCGCAGCACGACGCCGGTGAGCGCCAGCGCCACCAGCATCGAAAAGGCCGCTATCGCCGCATTCCACGCGACGTCGTCGGCCGCAGCACTGCTGGCGACGGCGTCGACCAGCCGGCCGGAATAGAGCGGCGTCAGCACGTCGGCCAAGGTCGACAGCAGGAATGTGCCCATGATGAGCGAAAGCCGCCACGGCTGGCGCCGCCAACGACTGAGCGTGAAGCCAAGGACGCTGCGAAAGGCGCCGGCGCGCAAATCGATCTGAAAACGAGCCATGATGTCATTCGGGCGCAAACGAGCCCGGTCCCGGTAAGGTCGAAATTGAGAAAACCGCGTTGGGCGAATTAGTGCCCAGGAATGCGGGAGCTTCGCATATTGGCGGCTCGCCCGAATACGGGCGGCGACCGGCATCGACGAATGCCTGCTGTCAGATTGCTTGGCCGTGAAGCTGAAAAACCTTCCGGCGCGCCCTCTGAGATCTAGGCTTCGCGGCCTCGCATAACGATGTCAAATCCTGGCATTCGGTCCTCCCGTTAGAGCGACGTGCGTCCATTCGGACGCACAAAGTACGCTCCAACTTCTTGAATCTGCGCATCGTGCTTTCTGAAAATCGATTCCGCTTTTCAGGCCGATGCGTAGGGATCGCGGAAAGGCGTTTATAGAGTCGCGTCAACGCCGCGCCAAGTCAGTGGAAGGCCAAAAGCGCATCTGGTCCAACTGGTGAGGCGATTTTGCAACAATCGCGGGTTGTGCACTTCCTCGCGGCAGCCATTTTTACAGCAGCAAAAAACGGCGATCTAGCCGCCGTCCCTGAACCGGTTGGTGATGGGATAACGGCGGTCGCGGCCGAAATTCTTTTTGGTGATCTTCACGCCCGGCGCTGCCTGCCGGCGCTTGTATTCGGCGATGTAGAGCAGGTGCTCGATGCGCGTCACCGTTGCCCGGTCGTGGCCGCGGGCCACAATCTCGTCGACACCCATCTCGTTCTCGACCAGACACTCCAATATGTCGTCCAGCACCGGATAGGGCGGCAGCGAGTCCTGATCCGTCTGGTTCTCACGCAGTTCCGCCGACGGCGCCTTGTCGATGATGTTGTTCGGGATCACCTCGCCGGAAGGGCCCAGCGCACCCGGCGGCACATGCGTATTGCGCCATCGCGCCAGCGCATAGACCTGCATCTTGTAGAGGTCTTTTATCGGGTTGAAGCCGCCATTCATGTCGCCGTAGAGCGTGGCGTAGCCGACCGACATCTCGCTCTTGTTGCCGGTGGTGACCACCATCGAGCCGAACTTGTTGGAGATCGCCATCAAAATGGTGCCGCGCGCGCGGCTCTGCAGGTTTTCCTCGGTGATGCCTTGCTTGGTGCCCTCGAAAAGCTGCGTCAGCGTATGCAGGAATCCGTCGACCGGCTCGAAGATCGGCACGATGTCGTAACGGCAGCCGAGCGCGCGGGCGCAATCCTCGGCGTCTTTGAGCGAGTCCTTAGAAGTGTAGCGGTAGGGCATCATCACGGCGCGCAGCCGCTCCTCGCCGAGCGCATCGACGGCAAGTGCGGCGCAGATCGCCGAATCGATGCCGCCGGAAAGCCCGAGCACGACATTCTTGAAACCGTTCTTGTTGACGTAGTCGCGCAGGCCCAGCATGCAGGCACGGTAATCGGCCTCCTCCTTTTCCGGGATTTTTGACATCGGTCCTTCGGAGCAGACCCAGCCATCAGGACCATTTCCAAGTTGCGCGCCTGCCGCGGCGTTATTTCTATTTTGCGCGCCCGCGGCGGCGCGGTTGCGCTTCCAGGTGGTGACGTTGACCGTTTCCTCGAACTGGCTCATCTGGAAGGCCAGCGTCTTGTCGGAACCTATGGCAAACGACGCGCCGTCGAAGATCAGCTCGTCCTGGCCGCCAAGCTGGTTGGCATAGATGATCGGCAATCCGCATTCGATGACCTGGCGGATGACAATCTGGTGGCGAACATCGACCTTGCCGCGATAATAGGGCGAGCCGTTCGGCACCAGCAGGATTTCAGCACCGCTTTCGGCCAGCGTCTCGCAGACGCCGACATCGCCCCAAATATCTTCGCAGATCGGAATCCCCAGGCGCACGCCGCGGAAATTGACCGGCCCCTGGATTTCAGGGCCGGCCTGGAAGACGCGCTTCTCGTCGAATTCGCCGTAGTTCGGCAGATCGAGCTTGTAGCGCTCGGCAAGGATCTTGCCGCCATCGGCAAAGATGATCGAATTGTGCGTGCCGGTCTTGCGCTTCAGCGGCGTGCCGATGATGACGCCCGGCCCGCCATCGGCAGTGTCGCCAGCGAAATCCTGCGCCGCCCGCTCGCAGGCCTTCAGGAACGCCGGTTTCAGCACCAGGTCTTCGGGCGGATACCCAGCAAGGAAAAGCTCGGTGAACAGCACGATGTCGGCGCCCTGGCGAGCGGCATCCGCCCTCGCCTCGCGCGCCTTGGCAAGATTGCCGGCGACATCGCCAACCGTTGGATTGAGCTGGGCGACGGCGATGCGCAATATGTCGGAAGCGGTCTTGTCGGTCATGCCTGCTGACTTAGCGCGACAGAATTGGCCGGGCAATGGCGTTTGCTTGGACCACCCCGGACCGAATGACCTATGTCATTCGTGTCCAGACCGAATGACCTAGGTCATTCGTGTCAGACCGTATGACACATCTCATTCGTAAGACCGATCGGACCGCCGGATCCCGATCGCGTCCTATTCGCCCATATATTCGCGCAATGCCTGCGGCGAATGGTTTTCGCCGATCGACATCGCCAGGATGCGCGAAATATGCCGGCGCGGCAGCCCGGTGTCCGCCGCCCAGGCATTGATCTGGTTCTGGATCTTGTCGAGATCGCGCTTCGAGGTCGGGTGTTCGGCGATGTCCAGGCCGGCGTCGCGCAGTGCGGCCGCCATGTCGCCTGAGATGATGAAGGCGTCCCACTCCAGCCACCTCAAAAAATACTGGCCGGTATTGCCGCCGAGCCGACTGCCATGCTTGCCGAGATAGGCCATCAGCCCAACCTGGTCGTCTTCTGGCCAGTCGGCGAGGAACCTGCCAAAGCCGCCGTGCTCCTTCGACACACGCTCGACGAAAGCCGCGTTGTCGCGAACCGCCTTGATCTTCTGCGGATTGCGCACGATGCGCTCGTCGGCCGTCAGCTCGTGCCAGAAATCGTCAGGCTGGAACAACAGCCGCTTCGGCTCGAAGCCGAGAAACGCTTGTTCGAAACCCGGCCATTTCTGCTCGATGACGCGCCAGACGAAACCGGCGGCAAAAACACGCTCGGCCATCGTCGACAGGATGCGGCCATCGCTAATGTCAGCCACCGCGGCATTGTCGGGCATCGGCCCCAGCAGCGATGCCAGCACCGCTTCCCCGCCCTTGCGTTTGGCCGCGCGGGCGCGGATTTTCTGAAAATCCATCATTGTTTCCTCACCCTGTCGCGTCAATCTACCACTTCCCGCGCGAACCGGCAGCCTCTAGGTCTATGCGGACGCTGACGACGGAGGCGACAATGAACAAGACGATCGAAGATCTGGCAAACCGCTGGCTGCGGCGAAGGCCGGATGGCCTAAGCCAGGTCGAGAGCCAGGTGCTGCAAAGCACGCTCGAACGCACCACGATCGCGAAGGACACCAACAAGACCCTCGCTTTTCACCAGACGTTTGGCGACCGCCTCGCCGATACCATCGCCCGGATCGGCGGTTCGTGGTCCTTCATCCTGGTCTTCATCGCCTTCCTGATCCTGTGGACGTCAGGCAATGCCTGGCTTTTGTCGCGCGACGCCTTCGATCCCTATCCCTTCATCTTCCTCAACCTTATCCTGTCGATGATCGCTGCGCTGCAGGCGCCGGTGATCATGATGGCGCAGAACCGCCAGGCCGAGCGCGACCGCATCGACGCCGCCCACGACTACGAGGTCAATCTCAAGGCCGAGATCGAGATCATGGCGCTGCATGAGAAGCTGGACGAACTGCGCCACAGCCAGATCGTTGGCATGCGCGACGAGATCGCGCAGCTGGCCGAACAGGTGAAGCGGATCGACGATATCCTGTCGAAGCAGCGGACGCCTTCATGACGGATGCCATCCATAATCTCATCGAGCAATATGGGCTGATTGCCGTCTTTCTGGGCTGTGTCACCGAGGGCGAAAGTGCCGCCCTCCTCGGCGGTTTTTTCGCGCATCAGCATGTTTTCGTCCTGTGGCAGGCGTTCCTGGCGGCCGCCATCGGCGCCTTTGCCGGCGACAGCTGTTTCTTTATCCTCGGACGAAGCTTCGCCGACCATCCGTTCGTGGTCAAACTGAAGGGCCGGCCGGGTTTCAGCCACGCCTATCGTCTTGTCTCCACCCATCCCGACATTTTCGTGCTGACGAACCGCTTTATCTATGGCCTGCGCCTTGTCGGCGGCATCGCGGCCGGATTGTCCGGCATTGCCGTGACGCGCTTTGTCATTCTCAACGCCATTTCATCGATGGTCTGGGCCGGATTGTTCACCACCATCGGCTATGTGTTCGGGCTGGGCGCGGAGCGCATCGTCGGCCAGGCGTTGGTCGGTCACGAGCGATTGTTGATCGCCCTGGCGATTGGCCTGGCAGCAGCGATCCTCGCCTGGTTCATCGCTCATACCATTGCCAAGAAGGAGCGTAGCAAGGAGACGTGATGATCAGTCGATGCCGAGCGCCCGGTCGCCGCGATCAAGGATCAGCGGGATGATCAGGTCTTCCTCGTCGGCAAGGTGCCGGGTCAGCATGGCGATCAACCGGCTGTTCTCGTCGGCATAGGCATCGGCGGCAAAGCGCTGCTTGTCCTCGCTCTCGCTTAGCGTGCGGATGAAAGCGTTTGCCGCCTCGGCATTGCGCTCCAGCCCTTCATGGATCGTATGATGATCGGCATCGAGAATCTCGAAGCCGCGCTTCAGCCGGGTCTCGGCCTTGGCGAAGACCGGAAAATAATGGATATCCTCGACATTATGGTGGCCGTCGAGGTGCCCAAGAAAATGATTGAGCCGCGGCGCGAACCAGCGCGCGAACTCCGGCGCCGTCAGCCGGCCCTCGCGATAGTCGTCAGTGCCGTTGGTCAGCATGCCGCCGAGCTCGCGGAACATGTCGTGCCGCTGCAGCCACATAGTGGCGAGGCCATGGATATTGGCGTGGCCCTGCCAGACCTCGCGCGGGTATTTTTCAGCAAGCCAGCGCAAATCGTCCGGCAGGCCTGCGCGTTCGAGCAGCAGGGAATCGGCGGTCATGTCGGTCTCCTCAGACCATGATCCCGGAAAGTGTATAGCGGGTTTCGGAACAGATCATGGGATCAGGTTGTGGTGACCGGCATGTAGGGGTTTGAGGGCTAGATCGGTAGCCCCATGATTCGCTCGATGATGGCGATGCCCCAGACGCCGGCAACGATCACCACCGAAATCAGCACCGCCAGCGAACCGCAGTCCTTGGCGAGCTGGATATCGACGTTGAACTCCCGGCTGAACGCATCGCATGCGGCCTCGATGCCGGTGTTCAGCACTTCGACCATGATCAGCAGCAGCACCGCGCCGATCAGCAGCGCATAGCCGCGCCACGACACCGAAACAAACCAGCCGAGCGGCAGCGCCAGCACGAGCAGCATCAGCTCCTGCTGGAAGGCTTTTTCGCTGGAAGCCAATTTGCGAAATGCCCGCACTGAATTGTAGAAAGCATCGATCAGCCGCTGCATGCCAAACCTTTCCGAATCACCGGCAGGGGATAGCGCAATGGCCGGATCAAGGGAATAAGGCGATCGCTGCAAAAATCATTTGCCGGCGAGCTTGTCACTCATCGGCGACCTTGATCGACGACGTGGACTTTTCGAACTGCGGCAGCCCATCGTCGATCATGTAGTAGTCGCCCTTGTCGCCGACGAATATGTGGCATTGGCCCTGAAGTCCGGTGGGCTTGTCGAACAGTCCGGCGAGAACCGAAACATATTCATCATCCTGCGGCTTCCAGAACAGCAACGAGCCGCATGTCTTGCAGAAACCGCGCCTGGCAAACGACGATGCTTGGTACCAGGTGATGCTTTCCGCGCCCATAATCGTGATGTCTGCGTTGGCAACATTGGTTGCAGCGTAGAAATGCCCGCTCTGCTTCCGGCATTGCGAGCAGTGGCAGTAGATGACGCCGCGCAAGGCCCCTCGCGTCTTGAACCGCACAGCCCCGCACAGGCAAGAGCCGCTATGTGTGTTGTCCATCTCGGGCCTCCCGACGCAGCTGTGATCCTCGGCGTCCCTTGCCAGGATTCCAGTTTTGCAGCGGCCGTGCTCAAGCGAATGCGACATTCGACGGGCGTGTTCCGCACAGCACGGTTTGGACAAAGCGGCAGGCCGCGCCAACAGCCTCTCGACGGTTCGCCAATTGTTAAAGCAATACCTTTCCATATGAATTTTTGTGCGCTATATTTTCATCAGAAAGGAGACGCTGCCGACAATGCAACCCAATCTCGCCGCCAACACGGCCGAAAATGCAGTGCTGACCAAGGCGACGCTGCGCGCGGCCGACCTGCTGGAAATTACCGCCAGGATGCTGGCCTCCATCATCGGGGTTTCGGAAGCCACGGTTTCGCGCATGCGCAGGCAGGAATTCCTGCTGGAGCGTGGAACCAAGCCGTTCGAGCTTGCCGTGCTGTTCGTCCGCCTGTTCCGCTCGCTCGACGCCATTGTCGGCGGCGACGAGACCGTCGCCCGGGCATGGCTGAAGAATGCCAACACGGCCTTCGATGGCACCCCGCTCGAAAAAATCGTGACGATATCAGGGCTTGTCGATGTCATCGCCTATCTGGACTCCCGACGCGCTCTCGTCTGAAGCCGCCAAACGAGGTGGCAAGCATGGGCTCGATGGCAAATACTGGCGCATGGTCGAGGCGCAGCACCGCGTCTCGACATTGAAAGTCGTTGACACGCTCGACGAGCAGGCCGTCCTCGAAGACCTGATCGAGGAAACCAAGCCGCAAATCCCCTTGGAATGCCGGCATCTGCATTATCTCCTGGCAACGCCCTTCCGCTACGGCTCGATCTATCCGCACGGTTCGCGCTTCCGCCGCGCCGGCAGGACCAAGGGCGTCTACTATGCGGCGGAAACCATTATGACTGCCGTCTCTGAGATGGCTTTTTACCGCCTGCTGTTCTTCGCCGAATCGCCGGCTACGCCGTGGCCACGCGACGCCGCCGAATACACCGCCTTCGCCGCAGCGATACGCAGCACAAAGGTGATCGACCTGACGCGGCCGCCGCTCGACCGCGACGCAGCGGTGTGGACGCACCCGACCGACTATGCGGCCTGCCAAAATATTGCCGATGTCGCGCGCGAAGCCGGGCTGGAGGCGATCCGCTATCGCTCCGTGCGCGACCCGAAAGGCGCTAATGTGGCGCTGCTGGCATGCAGCGGCTTTGCCAAGCCGAAACCGCTGGAACCCCACACCTGGCGCATCAGGCTGGGCGCCTTCGGCGTGCAGGCGATCTGCGAGTTCCCGCAAAACCGGATCGAGTTTTCCAGGACGGCGTTTGCCGCCGATCCCCGGCTCAACGGACTGCGCTGGGAGCGCGGCCGCTAGCCGGATCCTGACTAAAAACCGACGGGTGCGTAGCGCAGCAGCGTCACGCCCTGGGTTAGGCTTTCCTTACCAAGCGGCTTCAAGGTCAGCGACAGGCCGGACTGGAAATACGGCTTGCCGCCGCCAAGCACGACCGGGTGGATGTAGAGCCGGTACTCGTCGATCAGACCGGAGCGTGCAAGATGCAAGACCTAATCGATGGCGACTGAATCAGCCGTTGACGGCCTGCTTGTGCTGGACCGGGTGGCTTTTCTTGAGCAGGTCCGACACCAGGAACGCCAGTTCGATCGCCTGGTCGGCGTTGAGGCGCGGGTCGCAATGGGTGTGGTAGCGGTCCTGCAATTCCTCGGCGGTGATGGCGCGGGCGCCACCGGTGCATTCGGTGACGTTCTTGCCGGTCATCTCGATATGGATGCCGCCCGGATGCGTGCCTTCGGCGCGATGCACCTCGAAGAAGCTCTGCACCTCCTTCAGGATGCGGTCGAACGGCCGTGTCTTGTAGCCGGCGGCCTCGATCGTGTTGCCATGCATCGGGTCCGACGACCACACCACGCTGCGGCCTTCCTTCTGCACTGCGCGCACCAGCTTCGGCAGATGCTCGGCGACCTTGTCGGAGCCGAAGCGCGCGATCAGCGTCAGCCGGCCGGGCTCGTTTTCCGGATTGAGCAGGTCGATGAGCTGCAGCAAGCCGTCCGGCGTCAGCGACGGGCCGCATTTCAGGCCCAGCGGGTTCTTGATGCCACGGCAGTATTCGACATGGGCATGGTCGGGCTGGCGGGTGCGATCGCCGATCCAGATCATGTGGCCGGAGGTTGCATACCAGTCGCCCGAGGTCGAATCGACGCGGGTCAGCGCCTCCTCGTAGCCGAGCAGCAGCGCCTCGTGGCTGGTGTAGAAGTCGGTCTCGCGCAGCGCGTAATTGGTCTCCGAGGTGATGCCGACAGCCTTCATGAAGTCCATCGTCTCGGTGATGCGGTTGGCGAGCGACTCGTATTTCTCGCCCTGCGGGCTGTCGGACACGAAGCCGAGCATCCATTGATGCACGTTCTCCAGGCTGGCGTAGCCGCCCTGCGCAAAAGCGCGCAACAGGTTGAGCGTCGCCGCTGACTGGCGGTAGGCCATCTCCTGGCGTGCGGGGTCGGGAATGCGCGACTTGGCGTCGAACTCGATGCCGTTGATGATGTCGCCGCGATAGCTGGGCAAGGTCACGCCGCCCTTGGTCTCGTTGTCGGACGAGCGCGGCTTGGCGAACTGGCCGGCAACACGGCCGACCTTCACCACCGGCTGCGCGCCGGCGAAGGTCAGCACCACGGACATCTGCAGGAAGACGCGGAAGAAGTCGCGGATGTTGTCCGCGCCATGCTCGGCAAAACTCTCGGCGCAATCGCCGCCCTGCAGAAGGAATGCGTCACCGGCAGCGACGGTCGCAAGCTGCTTCTTCAGCTTGCGTGCCTCGCCTGCAAAAACCAGCGGTGGAAAGGTGGCGAGCTGGGCTTCCGTGTTCTTCAGCGCGGCAAGATCCGGATAGGCAGGAACCTGCTGGATCGGCTTTGCTCTCCACGAATTCGGCGACCATTTCGTCATCGTTGCACCCAAAATTCTTTCCAGCGGGTGCTGTCGCCCGCCATTTCGCCCCAATATGGGGATCGCGGCTCCATACACGAAGCCGATTTCCTATTCTAGACCGGAATTGGACATGTGGCGAATGGCACGGCAAAGTGAAAGACAGAGCAAATTGCTGCAGGTCTGCGCTGCCCCTCATCGCCCTGCCGGGCACTTCTCCCCGTATAGCGACGGGGAGAAGGACGGCATCGCAAAGGATTTCGCCAATCTCCAGCGTTGCGGAAAGGCTGCCGAGATTGCAGGCCAGCCTCCTTCTCCCCGTCACTACACCTATCGCATTCACACATGTCGGTTGCGCTTTTCGGCGAAGCTCGATTCTATTTCGGCCGGAAAGACGAAGGAGGT
>NZ_JBVVQJ010000021.1:0-125856 GCF_055811475.1 Mesorhizobium sp. WSM4829
GTCTCCCTTGCTTGAGATCTTCAACGACCTCATTCTGGCACATCACGATGCCGTCGGGGGCCGTCCACCCCAACACGGACCCGAAAGTACGCCCCGCTCCGGTTCTCGGCATTCACCATTTTCGGCGCGGCCTGACCTGAATCTCAAACATGCCCCAAGCCGCCGGACCGAAAACATATACCGCGCTGCAGCGAACGTTGCGCCGGCTTTGGATTGCGCCCTAATCGATTGAAGCCAAACACCGCCTTTTGTCAGACTAAATTACGTTTTCGAAACGATTTTCCGGCTTTGACGCGGTGCAAAAAGAGCATTAGAAACCGGGCTGTCCAAAGTCGCAACCGGAAGCGGTAATGCCGCATTTCCACCTGGGGCTCCAAGAGACGCCGAACTTGGGACGCCGAACTGGGGGAGCCATGAGCAAATCACCAGCCACCCGCGAATTTGCCAGACGTGAACGGCCGCTGTCGCCGCATTTGACCGTCTATCGACCGCCGATCACGATGACGATGTCGATCATCCATCGCATCACCGGCGGGGCGCTCTATTTCGGCACGCTGCTGGTCGCGCTGTGGCTGATGGCGGCGGCGAGCTCGCAATCCACCTTCGATGCCGTCAACTGGGCCTTCGGCTCGTGGCTGGGGCGGCTGGTGCTGTTGTTCTATACCTGGGCGCTGATGCACCACATGCTGGGCGGCGTGCGCCATCTGATCTGGGACACCGGGGCCGGTCTTGAAAAGGACACCGCCTCCAGGGTCGCCTGGGCGACACTGGCCGGCTCGATCGTACTGACGCTGCTGATCTGGATCGCCGGCTACATGGCGCGGGGAGCCTGATCGTGAGCCACCACAACACCGACATGCGCACGCCGCTGGCCAAGGTCCGCGGCCTCGGCTCCGCCCGCGAGGGCACGGAGCATTTCTGGCGCCAGCGCCTGACGGCGATCGCCAACATTCCGTTGATCCTGTTCTTCGTCGGCTTTCTGATCGCGCTGAACGGCGCTGGCTATGCGCAAGTGCGCGCCGCACTTGCCAACCCGTTCGTGGCGCTGGTCCTGGCCCTGGTGCTGTTGTCCGGGCTCTACCATATGCGGCTCGGCATGCAGGCGATCATCGAGGATTATGTGCATGGCGAGGGCATGAGGCTGGCGCTGCTCGCCCTCAACACATTCTTTCCCGTAGTGGTCGGCGTCGCCTCGATCTTCGCCCTGCTCAACCTGGCATTTGGAGGCTGAAATTTTGGCCAAGGACGCGAACAACGCCAACACGGCGTCCGCCTACAGCTATGTCGACCACAAATTCGACGTGGTTGTGGTCGGCGCCGGCGGCGCCGGCCTGCGCGCCACGCTCGGCATGGCCGAGCAGGGTCTGCGCACCGCCTGCATCACCAAGGTTTTCCCGACGAGGTCGCACACTGTCGCCGCTCAGGGCGGCATCGCTGCCTCGCTGTCCAACATGGGCCCCGATTCCTGGCAGTGGCACATGTACGACACCGTGAAAGGCTCGGACTGGCTCGGCGACGTCGACGCCATGGAATATCTGGTGCGCGAAGCACCCGCCGCCGTCTACGAGCTCGAGCATTACGGCGTGCCGTTCTCGCGCACCGAAGAGGGCAAGATCTACCAGCGGCCGTTCGGCGGCCATATGATGAATTTCGGCGACGGCCCGCCGGTGCAGCGCACCTGTGCGGCCGCCGACCGCACCGGCCACGCCATCCTGCACACGCTCTACGGCCAGTCGCTGAAGAACAACGCGCAGTTCTTCATCGAGTATTTCGCGCTCGACCTGATCATGGAGCCGGACGGCACCTGCACCGGCGTCGTCGCCTGGAACCTCGACGACGGCACCATCCACCGTTTTTCGGCAAAGATGGTGGTGCTGGCGACCGGCGGTTATGGCCGCGCCTATTTCTCGGCGACCTCGGCGCACACCTGCACCGGCGACGGCGGCGGCATGGCGGCGCGGGCCGGGCTGCCGCTGCAGGACATGGAATTCGTGCAGTTCCACCCGACCGGCATCTACGGCGCCGGCTGTCTGATCACTGAGGGCGCGCGCGGCGAAGGCGGCTATCTCGTCAATTCAGAAGGCGAGCGCTTCATGGAGCGCTATGCGCCGTCGGCCAAGGACCTTGCCTCGCGTGACGTGGTCTCGCGCTGCATGACGCTGGAGATTCGCGAGGGACGCGGCGTCGGCAAAAACAAGGACCATATTTTTCTCCACCTCGACCACCTCGATCCGGCCGTTTTGCACGAGCGACTTCCCGGGATTTCGGAGTCGGCAAAAATCTTTGCCGGCGTCGATCTGACCAAGGAGCCGATCCCGGTACTGCCGACGGTCCACTACAACATGGGCGGGGTGCCGACCAATTACTGGGGCGAGGTGCTCAATCCCACCGCCTTGAATCCGGACCAGGTGTCGCCCGGGCTGATGGCGGTCGGCGAAGCCGGCTGCGCCTCCGTCCACGGCGCCAACCGGCTGGGCTCCAACTCGCTGATCGATCTGGTGGTGTTCGGCCGCGCGGCGGCGATCCGGGCTGGCCAGGTGATCGACCGCAACGCGGCGATCCCGTCGCCCAACGAAGCCTCGGTCGACAGTATCATCGACCGCTTCGACCGGCTGCGCCACGCCAACGGCTCGACGCCGACGGCGGTCTTGCGCGAAAAGATGCAGAAGGCGATGCAGGACGATGCGGCGGTGTTCCGCACCCAGGAATCGCTGCAAAGCGGCTGCAAGCGCATTTCGCAGATCTGGGGCGAGCTCAAGGACGTAAAAGTGTTCGACCGCTCGATGATCTGGAACTCAGACCTGGTCGAGACGCTGGAGCTGGAAAACCTGATGGCCAACGCCATCACCACGGTCTACGCCGCCGAGGCGCGCAAGGAGAGCCGTGGCGCACATGCGCGGGAGGATTTTTCGGCGCGCGACGATGCGAACTGGCGCAAGCACACGCTGTCCCGGCTCAGCGAGGCCGGCGGGGTGTCGCTCAGCTATCGGCCGGTGCACACCGAGCCGCTGCTCAGGGAAGCAGACGGCGGCATCAACCTGGCCAAGATCGCACCCAAGGCCAGGGTGTATTGAGATGAGACTGCTGGCGATCTTGATACTTTCCATTGCCGTCAGCGGGTGCGCGACGTCGGCCGATACCGTCTATATCTATAGTGACGTCTACAAGCACTCAAAGGCAGTGGACGATATTCCGGTTTGGAAGGACGCCTCCAGTGCGCAGTCGTCAAACAGGTTTTGGTTCGACAAAGGCAATGGGCCAGTTAGGTGTGTGGTAGGAGACCGGAATTTGCCAGCCCGTGCCGCGAGACGCCAAATTATAGGGAAAGCCGTGGAAGTGCGCGTATACGGCAGTTGCACGGGATTCGTAAATTCCCTCTATGTTCACGCGGAGAAATAGGGTTGGCGTCGACGACAGCGGGATATTCCGGCACGCCCCTGCCGGCTAAGCTTGGCTTCAAGGACGGGATGACGGCGGCCTTCATCGCGCTGCCGGCGGAACTGGATGATCTCGCCGATGCCGTCAATTTTGCCCAGCTCGACCGGCTGGCCGAATGGTCTGCGATCTCGGGTATTCGCCACAAATATGATGCCGTCCATGCCTTCACCCGGCAGCGCGCCGAGATCGAGGATCGCCTGAGCGATGTCGAGATGGCCGTCAAGCGCGACGGCATGGTCTGGGTCTCCTGGCCGAAGAAGGCGTCGAAAGTGCCGACCGACGTCACCGAGGACGTCATCCGCGCCGAGGCGCTGAAGCTCGATCTTGTCGACGTGAAGATCGCTGCCGTGAACGATATCTGGTCCGGGCTGAAGCTCGTCATCCGAAAGGACCTGAGGTAATGGTCGAACTCACGCTTCCCAAGAACTCAAAGATCAAGGCCGGGAAAACCTGGCCAAAGCCGGAAGGCGCGACCAATCTGCGGGAGTACCGCATCTACCGCTGGTCGCCGGACGATGACGAGAACCCGCGCATGGACACCTATTTCGTCGACATGGACGATTGCGGGCCGATGGTGCTCGACGCTCTGCTCTACATCAAGAACAAGATCGACCCGACGCTGACGCTGCGCCGCTCCTGCCGCGAGGGCATTTGCGGCTCCTGCGCCATGAATATCGACGGTTCCAACACGCTGGCCTGCACCAAGGGCTGCGACGACATTTCCGGCGCGATCAAGGTCTATCCGCTGCCGCATATGCCGGTCGTCAAGGACCTGGTGCCAGACCTCACCAATTTCTACGCCCAGCACGCCTCGATCGAGCCGTGGCTGAAGACGGTGTCGCCCGAGCCGGCCAAGGAATGGCTGCAGAGCCATGAGGACCGCGAAAAGCTCGACGGGCTCTATGAATGCATCCTGTGCGCCTGCTGCTCGACCTCATGCCCGAGCTACTGGTGGAACGGCGACCGCTATCTCGGTCCGGCGACGCTGCTGCAGGCCTATCGATGGCTGATCGATTCCCGAGACGAGGCCAAGGGCGAACGGCTCGACAATCTCGAAGACCCATTCCGGCTCTATCGCTGCCACACCATCATGAACTGCGCCCAGACCTGTCCCAAGGGGCTGAACCCGGCCAAGGCGATCGCCGAGATCAAGAAGATGATGGTGGAGAGAAGGGTCTAGCTTCGGACGGGTTGCTGCAGGGATCATCTCGTCGGTAGTGATCCTTCGCGCCGGCGCTGTCCCGCCGACTTCAAAGGAAGCCGACCCATGACCGATACCGAACTCCCCATCCTCTCTCCCGTCGAAGCGCGCGTGCTCGGTTGCCTGATCGAAAAGAAGGAACTGACGCCCGACATCTACCCGCTGACGCTCAATGCGGCACTTGCCGCCGCCAACCAGAAGACGGCGCGCGAGCCGGTGATGTCGGTCGAGCTTGTCGAGGTGAGACGAGCGCTTGGCCAACTCGAGCACAAGGGGCTGGTCAGGCAGGTCTTTGCCTCGCGTGTCGAGCGCTACGAGCATGTCGTCGCGCAGCGCTTTTCGCTGACCTCGGCGCAGATTGCGCTGCTTGGGCTGCTGTTGCTGCGCGGTCCGCAAACCGCCTATGAATTGCTGGCGCGAAGCGAGCGCATGGCGCGGTTGCCCTCCATCGACGAGCTTCGCAGCAATCTCGACCTGTTGATCGGCCGCAAGCCGCCGCTCGTTCAGCAGATCGATCGTGGTCCCGGCCAGCGTGAGGACCGCTATGTGCATCTCCTGGGCGGGCCGGTGCAGCTGTCGGCTGCCGCAGCGCTCTTGCAAGCGCCTTCGCCGGCCTCGGATCTCGAAGCGCGCGTGCAGGCTCTCGAGGAAGAGGTCGCACAGCTGCGCGCACGCATCGACGCGCTGACTGGCGACGGACGCTGATGACCTTTGAGGCGTTGGAGGGACGTGAAGGATTGCCTACGCCCCACAAATGAAAACGCCGGCCTTGGAGCCGGCGTTTATCACCTCATGCCATCTGCTCAGCCGAGCTTGGCGTCGAGCGAAACCTTTATGGCGCCGAGCGCCTTCGAGACCGGGCATTCGGCCTTGGCCTTCTCGGCCAGCTCCTGGAACTTCGCCGCATCGATGCCCGGCACCTTGCCGACCACCGTGAGCGCGCTGCCTGTGATCCCCGTGCCAGGAATCAGGGTCACCACCGCCTTGGCGTCGAGTTCGGTGGCGGGGGTGCCGTTCTCGGCCAGGAAGTGAGAGAACTGCATAGCGTAGCAGCCGGCATGCGCGGCGGCGATGAGTTCCTCCGGATTGGTGCCGGCCTTGCCGCTTTCATCCTCGAACCGCGCCTTGAACGAGTAGGGCGTGCCTTTCAGAGCCGCGCTCTGCGTGTCGAGCGTGCCGTTGCCCTCTTTCAGATTGCCTTTCCAGACGGCGTTTGCGGTGCGGTCCATGAATTCCTCCTTGATTGTGGTGGCTGAGCCGTGATCGGCGTCTGGTCGACTATAGCGCGCGCGGGCACGAAGGCCACCCGTGCTTTCGCGCCAATGGCGACGCGTAAAAAAATCCGCGTGCAAAAATGTCGATTTCCATCTGCCTCGGCCGTCCTGTGGGCGGCCACGGGTTTCGTGGCCGAATGGAGGACACCATGAATAATCTGTTTTCTGCTCACTGGGGTGACACCGGCCGAAAGGCGGCTGAACAGGAACCTGACCGGTTGGATCGGCAATTTTCCGGTTTCGGTCGACTGCTTGCTGCGGTCGCCATGATAGGGGTTGCGGTATCCCTTCTCGACCATGCGGCGGTCAAAAGCCCGGCTGGGACCTTCGTCGCCAACAGTTCGTCCCAACAAGGAAGATGAGAGATGAAATATGTTTGCCTGGTTTATGGTGAGGAAAAAGACCTTTACGCAATGAGCCCGGAGAGGCTGGCCAGGCTCGACGCCGACTCGCTGGCCTATGACAAATCGGTGGAGCAAAGCGGCCGGCTGATCATCGCGCAGGCGCTGCAGTCGGTAAAAACCTCGAAAACCGTGCGCCGGCGCAAGGGCAAGCGGCTGATCACCGATGGTCCCTTCGCCGAGACCAAGGAGCAATTGCTCGGCTTCGTCATGATCGAGGCGGCGGATATCGACGAGGCGCTGGAGATTGCCGGCGGGATTCCGCTGGCCGAAATCGGCACCATCGAGGTCAGGGCGATCTACAACGTGCCGGGATCCTGAACATTATTCCGGTTGCGTCCGGCGGATTCGATTTCTTCGGCGGGCGCAACTTTTGCGTGTTGAAGCGAGACAGCACTTCTCCTATCGTCGCTGCGGTTGGGGGATTTCGGGCATGCATATACTGATTGCTGCAATTGGGCTGTTGGGAGCGGCGGCGTTCTGGTGGTATCGGATGAAGGCCATGAACGATGCGGCGCGCGAGGTCGCGGACGTCGTCGGGCGTGTGCAAGGCAACATTCGGCGCAAGAGGTTGCGCAAGCAGGCGGCGCTCTCACCGCTGACGGCGATCGACGATCCGGTCGTGGCGGCCGCGACGCTGATCACCGCCATCATTGCCGAGAACGGCCCTGTCCTGTCGCAGCGCGAAGCCGTGATTCGGTCGGTGATTTCGGAGATTGCAGACGACAAGAAGACCGATGAGGCCGTGGTCTACGCCAAATGGGCGGCGTCCCAGATCGACGATGCCACGATCGTCATCGACAAACTGGCGCCGTTCCTGCGCGAACGTCTCGATGTGACTGAGCGAAACGATTTGCTGCAGATGGTGAACCGCGCGGCGCAGGCTGGTGAGCAACCCCTAAAAAATATCCGACCAGAGGATACTGCGGCTGCGCCAGAAGCTCGGCTTCGAGGTCAACTAAGGGTGTGCTGATATTCAGGTGATGCCGGCCCGTCAGTCGGGTTCAGATCGCCTCGCCCTTGAGCAGTTTCGGCGTGTCGCCGGACAGACCGGACGCCTGGCGGATGAAGAAATCCTTCAGCCGCGGCATGCGTTCGACGAGACCGAGGCCGATGTCGCGGACGGCGCGCAACGGGCCGATGTCGTTGGAAAACAGACGGTTCAGGACATCGGTGGTGATGCCCATCTGCAGCGTGTCGAAGCGCCGCCACTGCTGGTAGCGTTCGAGCACGTCGAGTGCACCGACATCCTGGCCGAGCCGGTCGGCCTCGACCACCACTTCGGCCAACGCCGCCACATCCTTGAAACCGAGATTGAGGCCCTGGCCGGCGATCGGGTGGATGCCGTGGGCGGCGTCGCCGGCGAGCGCAATGCGCGGCGCGACGAAATCGCGGGCGATGGTCAGGCCGAGCGGCCAGGCACGCGGCCTGTCGGCGACGCGAATTTCGCCGAGCTTCAGGCCAAACCGCTGTTCCAGCTCGTGCTCGAAGACGAGGTCGTCGCCGTCGACCAGTTTTTCGGCGTCTTCCGACCGCTCGACCCAGACGATCGACGAGCGGTGGGTGCCGTCCTTGTCCGACTTGAGCGGCAGCGTGGCGAACGGGCCGGCTGGCAGAAAATGCTCTTCGGCGCGGCCATTATGCGGCCGTTCATGCGCGACGGTGCAGACGATGCCGGACTGGCCGTAGTCCCATTTCACCGTCTTGATGCCGGCCATGTCGCGCAGCTTCGAGTTGACGCCGTCGGCGGCAATCAGCAGCCGCGCCTTCAGCGTCGCGCCGTCGGCAAGATGCACGGTGATGCCGGCACCGTTGACGTCGAAGGCACTGACGGCGACGCCTTCGATGATGTCGATGCCGAGTGTTTCAGCGCGCCGGCGCAAGGCGCCATTCAAATCCCGGTTGGCCACCATATGCGCAAACGCTTCGCCGGGCGCGACCTCGCCATCGAACGTGAGAAACACCGGGCGCAGCGGATCGGAGGTGCGCGAATCGGTGACGATCATCTCGGTGATCGCCTGCGCCTCGGGGGCGATCTCGGCCCAGACGCCGAGCTGGTCGAGCATGCGGCAAGCGGCAGCGGCGATCGCCGAGGCGCGGCCGTCCTTTTGCCAGATGCCGGCGGGCGCGGCGTCGACGACAGCGACCGCCAGGCTCGGTCGTGCCTGTTTCAGCGATACGGCGGCGGCGAGGCCGACATAGCCGGCGCCGGCGACCAGAATGTCGAGCGCGGTTCCCGCCTTGTCGACCATGGCAAATTCCTTTCCGGCCAAATTCCTTTCCGGCCTTGACTGCCCGTCATTCCTGTCGGAAACCGCCATAACACTTTTGCGGCTTCTGAAGCTCGCTTCGAGTGAAATATCGAAATTAAGGCGAACTTCGGAATCAAAACGACACGGGGGCGCGAAACATGACGGCGGCCATGGACGAGCTTCTCGGCATTCTCGACCTCGAGCAGCTGGAACACAACCTGTACCGTGGTCGCAGCCCCAAACTCGACTGGCAGCGTGTCTTCGGCGGCCAGACCATCGCCCAGGCGCTGGTCGCAGCCCAGCGAACGGTCGAGCCCGAACGCCACGTGCATTCGCTGCACGGCTATTTCATGCGGCCGGGCGACACCAAGGTGCCGATCATCTACCAGGTCGACCGCATCCGCGACGGCGGCTCCTTCACCACGCGGCGTGTCGTGGCGGTCCAGCACGGCCAGGCGATCTTTTCGCTGGAAGCCTCGTTCCAGCAGGACGAGGTCGGTCTCGAGCACCAGGTGCCGATGCCGCTGGACGTGCCGGCGCCCGACACGTTGCTGTCGCAGCGCGAATTGATCGGCAAGTTCGGCGCGGCCGTGCCCGACGGCATCAGGCGCTATTGGGAGCGTGACCGGCCGATCGAGATGAAGCCGGTGATGCTGGAGCATTACACCAGCCGGGAGAAGCTGGAGCCGAAACAGAACATCTGGATTCGCACGACCGGCCCGGTTCCGGGCGATCGCGCCGCGCAGGCGGCAGTGCTTGCCTATCTTTCCGACATGACGCTGCTCGATACCTCGACCTTTGCGCATGGCCGCGCCATCTTCGATAGCGACATCCAGGCGGCGAGCCTCGATCACGCCATGTGGTTCCATCGCAGCCATCCACTCGACGACTGGATGCTCTACACGCAGGACAGCCCGTCGACGCAAGGGTCGCGGGGGTTCACGCGCGGGTCGCTGTTTGCCCGCGACGGCACGTTGATCGCCTCGGTTGCCCAGGAAGGCCTGATCAGGCTGAAGCGGCCGCCCGCGGAATAGGCAATTTTGCAAAATTGCCTACTTTTTAATCAGCTGCGCTGCCGCGACTATGAACAGTCAGCCGACGAACCTTCCCCAAGTCGTTATTTAACAGCAGCTTAACACCCTGCTTCGGCAACTGGCACGGAGCTTGAATCCTAGCGGGCACTCTCCGGCTCTCATGGGGATCGGCGAAGTCGTGCAAACGCGGGGGACCCGCAACAGTAAAGGGTGAAACCTTATGAAAATCGTGATGGCAATCATCAAGCCGTTCAAGCTCGACGAGGTGCGCGAAGCGCTCACCGCAGTCGGCATCCAGGGCCTGACCGTCACCGAAGTCAAAGGCTACGGGCGTCAGAAGGGACACACGGAAATCTATCGCGGGGCGGAATACGCGGTCAGCTTCCTGCCGAAGATCAAGATCGAAGTCGCGGTCGGCCTGGACATGGTCGACAAGGCCGTCGAAGCCATCACTGCGGCGGCCAAGACCGGTCAGATCGGCGACGGCAAGATCTTCGTTTTCGGCATCGACCAGGCGGTGCGCATTCGCACCGGCGAAACAGACACCGACGCGCTTTGAGCTGCGGAAACGTATTCCAATGGAGAGTTCAATGAATATTCCTTCTACTTTGAAGTCGGTGGCGCGCACCGCGCTGCTGGGCTCACTCGCTATCGCAGCGCTGGGCACGGTCGCCGCATTCGCGCAGGAAGCGGCGCCGGCCGCACCGGCCGCGCCAGCAGCGCCGGCCTTTACCGTCGACAAGGGCGACACGACGTGGATGATGATCTCCACCATCCTGGTGCTGCTGATGACCATTCCCGGCCTTGCCCTTTTCTACGGCGGCCTGGTTCGCGCCAAGAATATGCTGTCGGTGCTGATGCAGGTCTTCACCATCACCAGCGTGGTCATGATCGTCTGGGTTTTCTACGGCTACAGCCTTGCCTTCACCCCCGGCAACGCCTTCGTCGGCGGCCTTTCCAAGATGTTTCTCGCCGGCGTCGACGTGACGACGGTGTCGGAAACTTTTACCAAGGGCGTCGCCATTCCTGAACTGGTGTTCGTCATCTTCCAGATGAGCTTCGCCTGCATCACGCCTGCCCTGATCGTCGGCGCCTTCGCCGAACGCGTCAAGTTTTCGGCCGTGATCCTTTTCACCATCCTGTGGGTCACATTCGTCTACTTCCCGATCGCGCATATGGTCTGGTTCTGGGGCGGCCCGAGCGCTTACAGCGACCCGTCGGGGCTCATCTTCAGCTTCGGCGCCATCGACTTCGCCGGCGGCACCGTCGTCCACATCAATGCGGGCATCGCCGGCCTTGTCGGCGCGCTGATGATCGGCAAGCGCATCGGCTACAACAAGGACGTCATGGCGCCGCATTCGATGACACTGACCATGGTCGGCGCGTCGCTGCTGTGGGTCGGCTGGTTCGGCTTCAACGCCGGTTCGAACCTCGAAGCCAACGCCTATGCGGTGCTGGCCATGGTCAACACCTTCGTCGCCACAGCCGCGGCGGCGGTGACCTGGATCGTGCTCGAAACGCTGCTGCGCGGCAAAGCCTCCATGCTTGGCGCGGTTTCGGGCGCTGTTACCGGCCTTGTCGCCGTCACGCCCGCCGCCGGCTTTGGCGGACCGATGGGCGTCATCGTGCTCGGCATCGTCGCCAGCTGCGTCTGCTACTTCTTCGTCTCGGTCGTGAAGAACAAGTTCGGCTACGACGACAGCCTCGATGTCTTCGGCATCCACTGCGTCGGCGGCATCATCGGCGCGCTCGGCACCGGCATCCTGGTCAATCCCGCCCTCGGCGGCGCCGGCATCGTCGATTATTCGACGGCCGACTTCGCCGCCGGCTATGCCGGCACGGCGACCCAGTTGTGGTCGCAGTTCAAGGGTGTCCTGGTAACCGTCCTGTGGTCGGGCATCGGCAGCGCCATTCTCTACAAGATCGTCGATATGATCGTAGGCTTGCGCCCGACAGCCGATGCAGAGCGCGAAGGGCTCGACCTCACCGCGCATGGCGAAGCGGCCTATCACCCGTAAGCCAGGCCACCTGTGGGTCTTGTCTGGGGCGGCCTCGGCCGCCCAACACCTTCCCTCCCGTCGTGACGCTCCTGAAAAGGGCTCACGCATTGAGGCCCGGACCGGTTCCGGGCCTCTTTTTCGTGCGATGCCGCGACGCCGGTGGCAGTCCAGACTCGGTCACAATCGCTTGATCGGGCGCCTGATCGATCTTGGGCGATGAAACATCGGCCGGGCCAGCCTGCCCGCCATTTGTGTGACCGGTTTCCACTCGGGGAGCGCCGGCACGCACCCATGGTTAATGCGGCCTTAACCTTCCCGCCGATAGTCTGGCATCCGAATCTGCCGGAGTGCGTCATGCGTCCGGCCAGTCCAAGACAGACGGGGAACGACGAATGCGTTCAGGGGCTTCAGCACCGCTTGCGCTGGCCGATACGGAGCACGGCATCAGGGCGTTCGCGCGGCGTCAGGTCGGCCGGCTGCTCGGCGCCGGCCTGTTTGCGCTGGTCGCCTTCGGCGTCGCCAGCCTCGCCACCTGGAACGTCGCCGACCCAAGCTTCTCCCATGCCACCGACAACATCGTCACCAACGCCATGGGCTATGTGGGCGCTGTCTTCTCCGACCTAGCCATGCAGTTCTTCGGCCTTGCCGCGGTCGCGGCGCTGGTGCCGGCGGTGGTGTGGGGATCTCTGCTGTTTTCGGCACGCGGCGTCGACAGGCTGCCGAAGCGCGGGCTCGCCTGGTTCGGCTACGCGGTGCTTGCCGCGGCCATGGCCGGCTGCGTGGTGCCGCCCAAGACCTGGCCGCTGCCGACCGGTCTCGGCGGCGTGTTCGGCGACATGGTGCTCAAGATTCCCGGCCTCGTCGTCGGCGGCTATCCGACCGGTCTCATCGCCAGCGTGCTCGCCGTGCTCCTGGCCGCGCCGGCACTGTGGCTGTTTGCCTACGGCTCGGCGCTGATTGCACGCAAGAACGGTTTCGCCGTCCTGGAGCAACCGGCCGCAGCCGATCCGAGGGACCAGGACGACCTGCTTTTCGACAATGACGAGGATGAGGGCGACGAGGGCATTCTGGCGCTTGGCGCGATCACGCATTGGTGGCTGTCGTTGCGGGCCTTTCTCCGCCGCCGCGCCGCCCGCCGCCGTGAGCGCGACGATTTCGAACCGGAGCCGCGCGCCAGCGCCTGGCGTCGCGCTGCCGAACGGGTCGAATCGGCCGAATTCGCCGAATCGCGGATGAGTGCCGATGGCCGCGCCCGCGTCGAGCCGGAATTCTTCGCCGCCATGGTCAACGACCGCAGCGCCTCGCTCGACGACGCCGATGTTTTCGACGATGACGATAACATGGATTTTGCACCGGAGCCCGCGCGCAGCACTCCTCCCAATGCAAGGGTGCAACCGTTCCGCTCCGATGCCGCCACCCGTGTCGCGGCGCCGGCGCCGCGGCCGGTTCCGGGCGCGCGCGTCCAGCGCGAAGCGCAGTCCTCGCTGATCGGCTCCGAACAATTCGAAATGCCGTCGCTGCATTTCCTGTCCGAGCCGAAGAACGTCGTGCGCGACGCCAGCCTGTCCAAAGATGCGCTCGAGCAGAATGCCCGCCTGCTCGAGGGCGTGCTGGAGGATTTCGGCGTCAAGGGCGAGATCATCCATGTCCGCCCCGGCCCGGTCGTCACGCTTTACGAGTTGGAACCGGCGCCCGGCATCAAATCGTCGCGGGTCATCGGCCTGTCTGACGACATCGCCCGCTCGATGAGCGCGATCGCCTGCCGCGTCGCCGTGGTGCCCGGCCGCAACGCCATCGGCATCGAACTGCCGAACGCCAAGCGCGAGACCGTCTATCTCAGGGAAATCATGGCCAGCCGCGATTTCGAGACCACCAAGGCCAAGCTGGCGCTGGCGCTCGGCAAGACCATCAATGGCGAGGCGGTCATCGTCGACATCGCCAAGATGCCGCACGTGCTGGTCGCCGGCACCACCGGCTCGGGCAAGTCGGTCGCCATCAACACCATGATCCTGTCGCTGCTCTACCGACTGACGCCACAGGACTGCCGGCTGATCATGATCGACCCGAAAATGCTCGAGCTCTCGGTCTATGACGGCATCCCGCATCTTCTGACGCCTGTCGTCACCGATCCGAAGAAGGCGGTGGTGGCGCTGAAATGGACCGTGCGCGAGATGGAGGACCGCTACCGCAAAATGTCCAAGGTCGGCGTCCGCAACATCGACGGTTTCAACGCGCGGGTGCAACAGGCCGAGAAGAAGGGCGAAAAAATCTCGCGCACCGTGCAGACCGGCTTCGACCGCCAGACCGGCGAAGCGGTCTATGAGACGGAAAACCTCGATCTCGAGCCAATGCCTTACATCGTCGTCATCATCGACGAGATGGCCGATTTGATGATGGTCGCCGGCAAGGACATCGAAGGCGCGGTGCAGCGCCTGGCGCAGATGGCGCGCGCCGCCGGCATCCACGTCATCATGGCGACGCAGCGGCCGTCGGTCGACGTCATCACCGGCACGATCAAGGCCAACTTCCCGACCCGCATCTCCTTCCAGGTGACGTCGAAGATCGACAGCCGCACCATTCTGGGCGAGCAGGGCGCCGAACAGCTGCTCGGCATGGGCGACATGCTCTACATGGCCGGCGGCGGCCGCATCCAGCGCGTTCACGGTCCCTTCGTTTCCGATGACGAGGTCGAGAAGATCGTCGCGCATCTGAAGCTGCAGGGCGTGCCGGAATATCTCGATGCCATAACCGAGGATGATGACGAGGACGACGACGAGCCGTCGGGTAAGGGTGGCTCGGGCAGTGGCGGCGGCAATTTCGAGGATTCCGATGATCCCTACGACCAGGCGGTTGCGGTGGTGCTGCGTGACGGCAAGGCCTCGACCAGCTACATCCAGCGCCGGCTCGGCATCGGCTACAACCGCGCCGCCTCGATCATCGAGAAGATGGAGAAGGAAGGCATTGTCGGCCCGGCCAACCATGCCGGAAAACGCGAAATTCTGGTGCCGACGGAGGACGACAAGTTCTGATCCGCCCGGCACCAACCGACAGGATTTTCGCGGCTGCAACCTGACGGCAGCAACTTTGAACCTTCTGGCGCGTTTGCAACGACCAAGCGCTGTTCGGCCGCCAAACTTAAGCCCAACTGGGGGGCCAAACACTGCGACAACAGATGAACCAGACGAGAGTAACCGGCATGAAAAACTCTTCCTTCGCCACGATCAGCGATTTTGCCCCGACCCGCCGCCAACTGCTTGGCCTCGGCCTGGTCCTGGCCGGTGCCGCGGCCATCAATGTCGTGCCCGGGGTCCAGTTGCTGGCGTCGGCGCAAGCGGCGGTGCCAGCCACCGCGCAGAAGATCGCCGACCATTTTTCCTCGGTCAAATCGATGGCCGGCGAATTCGTGCAGTTCGGACCCAAGGGCGAGCAGACCGGCGGCAAGTTCTTCCTGGAACGGCCGGGCAAGATACGCTTCAACTATGATGGGACGTCGAATTTCCGGGTGATTTCCGACGGCAAGTCGGTGGTCATCCTGAACAAGCGGCTGAAAACGTCCGATCTCTACCCATTGTCGAAAACGCCGCTCAAGCTGCTGCTCGACACCAGGATCGACCTCTCCGGCGGCCGCGTCAAAAGCGTCAAGGAAGAGAACGACGTCACCACCATCCAACTCGCCGACAAATCGGTGTTCGGCAGTTCGAAGATCACCATGATGTTCGATCCGAAAACCTACGAATTGCGCCAGTGGACGATCACCGACGCGCAAGGCAAGGACACGACGGTGATGATCTTCAACGTCAGGGAAGGCGTAAGCTTCGCCCCCGACACTTTTGCCATCGACTATACGGCCAACCGCGAACTGAACACCAAGTCGCGGTAGGATCCGCTGTTATTCAGGTGAGGCCGGCCTGCGAATGGCGGTTTCCTGCGCTTCCGGTGCTCACGTACCTTAAGTACGCTCCGCTCCGGTTCTCGGAACCCACCATTCTCGACTCGGCCTGACCTGAATCTCAGCGAATCCTGGTGCCAGCCCGGGCCGCGCTGCGGGCGCGGCCGGCTTGTTTTTGCGGTGGGCGGCTGGCAGTAGTTTCCGGGATTGACTTTGAAAGACCTCGTTCCCGTCGGAGCCATCCGGCGGACCTTGCGCTGTCCCGGAATCCCAAACATGCCCTTTTCGATCGCGACCTGGAACATCAATTCCGTCCGCCTGCGCATGCCGCTCGTCGAACGCCTGCTTGTCGAACAGGCACCGGACGTGCTCTGCCTGCAGGAAACCAAAGTTCCGGACGAACTGTTTCCTGAGAAGGCGTTTCGCAAGCTCGGCTATCAGCACATCGCCTTCCACGGCCAGAAGGGCTATCACGGCGTGGCGACGGTGGCGCGCCGGCCGATCGCGATTGTCGAAAAGCGCCGCTTCTGCGAGATCGAGGACTGCCGGCATCTGTCGGTCACCGTGCGGGCCGGCGGCAAGGCGATCCTGCTGCACAATTTCTACGTTCCGGCCGGCGGCGACGAGCCCGACCCCATTATCAACCGCAAGTTCAAGCACAAGCTGGATTTCGTCGCCGAAATGAACGCCATCCGCGCCGAGCACGACGAAGTGTCCGGCTCGATCCTGGTCGGTGACCTCAACATCGCGCCGCTCGAGCACGATGTCTGGTCGCACAAGCAGCTTCTGAAAGTGGTCAGCCATACGCCGGTCGAGACGGAAAATTTCGAGGCGATGCGGCTCGCCGGCGACTGGGTCGACCTGATGCGGCTCAACGTGCCTTACGAGCAGAAGCTCTACACCTGGTGGAGCTATCGCGCGCAGGATTGGCAAGCGTCGGATCGCGGCCGGCGGCTCGATCATGTCTGGTCGTCGCCGAACCTGGTGCCGAGCTTTGCCGGCTACGAGATCCTGCGGCCGGCGCGCGGCTGGCAACGGCCGTCGGACCATGTGCCGGTCATAGCGCGGTTCGACCTGGATTAGCCTCCACGGCTTCGTCATCCTCGGGCCGAGCGGGAGCGAAGCGAACCGCGCAGACCCGAGGATCCATGCCGTTCCTTTTGAGCGCCGCGACAGCGCAGAATCTCGCGATGCCGGCTGGACAGCGCCCCCCTCTGTCCTGCCGGACATCTCCCCCACAAGGGGACACAAGGGGGGAGATTGGCAGCTTCGCCGTCTCACATCCTATCCCCGTTCAGTCGTCGAAACGCGGCGCCAGCTTCTCGATGCGGCGGATCATTGCCAGAAAATCCTCGGAGATGCGCTGGTGCAGATGGACCGCGATATCGGGGTATTCCTCCAGGATGCGGTGGAACATCTTGCGGCTGAGCCGCAGCACTTCCGAATCGATCTCGGCAGATGCGCTGGTCAGCCTGTTGGTGTCGGCGATCAGCGCCAGTTCGCTCAGCATCGTACCAGGGCCGGCCGTGCCTATCGGGACGCGGGCGCCATCCTGCTCGCGATACAGCACGATGCGCCCGCTGACCACGATATAGGCGCAATCGGCCTCGTCGTCCTCGCGATAGAGCTTGTGGTCGGCCTGCAGCCTGGTGGTTTCCGCGCCAAAGGCGAGCAGACGCAGCTGTTCCTCCGTGAAGCTCTCGAAGAGCCTCACGGCGGACAGGATGCGGATGTCGTCATCCAACGCCATCTAGCTGTGTCCCCGAACGGCCAGTCCAATCCCTCCATTGGAGCGCCGAGCGTTCCTTTGGACGCGGCAAAGGACGCTCTAAACGCTTTGAAAATCGACGCATCGGGCTTTCCAAAAACGAGTCCGGTTTTTTGGCCGTTGCGTCAGCGAGCTCGATCCAGAACCACCTCCAGTCTCTGGATCGTACCCGAAAGCGGCGCCTCCCCTAACCGCTGATTGAATGATTAAATATTTAAGGAACCAGCTTGTAGCCACCACTTTCTGTCACAAGAATTTCTGCGTTGGAAGGATCGCGCTCGATCTTCTGGCGCAGCCGATAGACATGGGTTTCCAGCGTGTGCGTGGTGACGCCGGAATTGTAGCCCCACACTTCCTCGAGCAGCACGTCGCGCGTCACCACCTTCTGGTCGGCGCGATAGAGATACTTGATGATCGAGGCTTCCTTTTCGGTCAGCCGCACCTTGGCGCCGCGCTGGTCGATCAGAAGCTTCTGGCTAGGCTTGAAAGTGTAGGGGCCGACCGAAAAGGTGGCGTCTTCGCTCTGCTCATGCTGGCGAAGCTGGGCACGGATGCGGGCGAGGAGAACCGCGAAGCGGAACGGCTTGACCACATAGTCGTTGGCGCCGGCTTCGAGGCCGAGAATCGTGTCGGAATCGGTGTCGTGTCCTGTCAGCATGATGATAGGCGACTTGTAGCCGCCCTTGCGCAGTATCTTCACCGCCTCTCGGCCATCCATGTCGGGGAGGCCGACATCCATGATGAGCAGATCGATGATGCCGCCGCGGGCCGTGGCGATGCCTTTGGCGGCGGTTGATTCCTGCAGGACGTCGAATTCTTCATAGAGAGACAATTGCTCGACGAGCGTGCCGCGCAGGTCGTCATCGTCGTCGACGATCAGAATGGTGCGTGAAGTCATGGATCAATCCGTTGTTTTGAAAAGAAAATTCAGTTGACCGCTGCCTGTTTATGCGGAAGCTGACCGGCACAACAGCCGATCACAATGATTTGTTCCGTGGCACGATCATACAAGAAAAAACGCGCGTGCAATGAGGCGAGCGCATTTTTGCGAAAAGGGCTTCGTGTTCTCACCGTGCGCGCCAGGCCCGGCCACCCCAGCCAGGGACTTCTGCAGGCTGGCAAACTGGTGTTTTCCTGTGCGCTGGGGCGCGGCGGCATATCGGCCGGCAAGCGCGAAGGCGATGGCGCCACGCCGCTCGGGTCGATGCGGATACTGTCGGGATATTTCCGTAACGATCATTTTCCCGGCGGCCGCAAAACCCGGCTGGCGATGGCGCCGATCGGTCGCGATCTCGGCTGGTGCGAAGTGCCTGAGGACCGCAACTACAACCGTCCGGTCAAGATTCCCTATGGCGCCAGCCACGAGCGAATGCTGCGCGCCGACCGCCTTTATGACGCCTGCCTGGTGCTCGACTGGAACATTGCGCCGCGTCGCCGCGGACGCGGCAGCGCCATCTTCTTTCATTTGGCCCGCCCCGACTTCACACCGACGCAAGGCTGCGTCGCGGTGACAGCACGCACGATGGCCCGGCTGTTGCCGCTGCTGTCGGACCGCACGGTGATGAGGGTGGTGAGGTGAGGGAGTAGGCAGTAGGCAGTAGGCAGTAGGGCAGTAGGGCAGTAGGCAGTAGGCAGTAGGCAGTAGGGCAGGAAGAAAGTGTCAGTAGGGTTGCGCAGGCGCGCCCACTTGCCTTTTTCTTTGCCTACTGCCTACTGCCTACTGCCTACTGCCTATTCCTCTGCCAGCCGATATCGAGCAGACCCAACCGGCCGAGTTCCCGATCCATCGCGCGCGCGACATCCTTGCGTTCGGCGCCGATGTCGCGCAATTGGCGGTCCGAAAGGTCGTCGACGTTCTCGGGCGGAAGGTTGACCGCCATTTTTGCATGGCGGAACCAATCAGACACCGCGCGCAGCCAGGCCGGGCGGATGGTTACAGGACTCAAGACGATGTGAGACATGGTGTAATCCGGCTTCTCCGGACATCAAGTCCGGTTTGATATTTGTTCGATGGTCACATCATGACGGATTGAAATTAAAACGAGAAACGAGTAGTTTTCTCTGCATCTTCAAGTTTTGTTTGAGGATTGAAAATGCTCGACCGGCCTCTCCTCGTCCTATTCTGATGGTGCGCCTGCTGCCAGGAACCCGTGCACTGAGGACGCTGGAAGCAGCCGCCCGGCACCTCAATTTCACCCGCGCCGCGGACGAACTTGGCCTGACCCCGGCCGCGGTTAGCCACCAGATCAAGGAAATCGAGGATCAACTCGGCATCGTGCTGTTCACGCGCACCAGCCGCACCATCCGGCTGACCGAGGCTGGCGCGGTGCTGTTCGAGGCCTCGACCGACGCGCTCGACCTGCTTGGCCGCGCCGTCTCACGGGCGCACAAGCTGGCGCGTGGAACGGCGTTGCTGAAAGTGACACTCGACGCCCAGTTCGCGACAAAATGGCTGATGCGACGCGTCGATGATTTTCGCAAGCAGCGACCGGGCATCGAGCTCCGCTTCGACATTGCCTCCGAATTGCGCGATTTCGACCTGGACGACGTCGATGTCGGCATCCGTTTCGGCGCGGGAAAATATCCGGGACTTTGCACCCACCGGCTGTTCGACAACATCATCATCCCTGTGTGCAGCCCCAGCCTGCTGGCCTCCGGCCCGCCGCTGCGCGAGCCACGCGATCTCTTCCATCACACGCTCGCCCATATCGAGTGGGCGCGACAGGGCGTGACCTGGCCAAACTGGCGGATGTGGATGGCGGCGGCCGGCGTCGACGATTTCGACGACAGCCGGACGATCGTGTTCGGCACCTCGACCGACGCCGTTCAGGCCGCGCTCGACGGCAATGCCGTTGCGCTCGCCGATTTTGCCATGGTGGCGAACGACCTTTCCGAGGGCCGGCTGATCCGGCCCTTCGAACTTGGCATCAAGATTCCGCCCGACTTCGCCTACTTCCTGGTCTATCCCGTCGCATCCGCCAACGACCCCAGGATCGTGGCGTTCAGGGATTGGCTCCTCAACGAAGTTCACAATCCGCAGCCGGAGCCGACGCTTGGATGAGCTTCAGGTCGCCCTGAGTGATCAGCCGGCAGTCGTCGACCCTATTTTCATGGCGGCAGCGTCAGCCCGCGACATCCGCCGCGCCGAACCAGCCGACCACCGCGCCGATGATAAGCAGCACGCCGAGCCAGTGGCCGCAGTCGATGATGGTCAAATCCCAGTCGAACCCTTGGTAGCGATGATTGACGGATAGCGTCGTGGCGACGAATCCGAACCAGAGAACGAAGCCGAAGACGAGCCCGGCAACGAGGTTCGGTTCGCCACCGGTCATCGCTACGACGATCAGAGACATGACGAGCGCCATGACAATTTCCGCGACGAAGCTGATGACGAAGGGCAGCGGCGATTTACTCATGGTCGCCGGATCAAGCCTGGTGGCCTTTAGCCACGGCTTGCTCAGGCCCATGTACCAGGCAGCGCCGAACAACCACGCCACCACCGCGGCGACGATCACCGCCAGCCAGTTCACTGCTGAAAAATCCATGATTTCCTCCCCGGAAGCATGTCGCTCAAAAGCATGCCCCCGGGCCCGAGCCGGGGGGTGCCCAGCGGTTTTGGGACCACGGCATGCGTATTCTCAAAATCGAAGCGTGATGGAACGCCTGTTCGGCGATGCCGTCAAGAAAACCGCCAGACGGTGGTGCGTTTGACCAGCGCGTCTTCCAGCGCCCGGGTTACCGACACCTCGTAGACGGCGAGCGGCTCCAGTCCAGCTTTCGGCAGATAGGAGCGGCCGGGATCGCCGACGAGGATGTCGGCGCCACGCGCCTTGAGCGTCGCGAACCATGGCTTCAGCCGGTCGGCGAAGGATTTGTCGTAGAAGACGTCACCGGCCAGGACCACATCCCAGCCCGCATCGGTTCCGATGCAGTCGGTGCCAAGAAACATTATACCGACCCCATTGGCCTCGGCGTTGAGGCGGATCGCGGTCGCGCAGAACGGGTCGATGTCGGCGGCGATCACCTCTGCCGCGCCGGCCTTCACTGCCGCAATGGCGACAAGGCCGGAACCGGAGGCAAAGTCGAGCACGCGCTTGCCCTGCACATCAGACGGATTGTCGAGGATGTAGCGGGCAAGGCCCTGGCCGCCGGCCCAGGCGAAGGCCCAGAAAGGCGGCGGCAGCCCGATTTCGGCCAGTTCGTCCTCTGTCCGCTGCCACAGATCATGCGCCTCGTCGGCCAGATGCAGCAGCATCTCCGGCACATGCGGCGGTGCCATCAGCGCCGTGTTGTCGAGGATGAAGTTTCTCGCGCTGTTTGGCGTCAGCGCCGTCACGGCGCCGGCGTCAGGTCGCCCATGCGGCAGACCTCTTTCCATTCGGCCGGCGTCACCGGCTGCACGGAAAGCCGTCCGAGTCGGACCAGCGCCATCTCGGCAAGCTTGGGGTTGGCCTTGACCTGCTCCAGCGTCACCGGCTTCGGCACATCCTTGACGGCGCGGATATCGACACATTCCCAGCGCGGATCGTCAGTAGTGGTGTCCTGATGGGCCAGCGCGCAGACCTCGACGATGCCGACCACGTCGAGCCCGTCGTTGGAATGGTAGAAGAAGCCGAGATCGCCGATCTGCATCGCCTTCATGTTGTTGCGCGCCGCATAGTTGCGCACGCCGTCCCATTGCGTGCCGGCCTTGCCCTTCGCCTTGAGGTCCTCGAAGGAGAAGACCGAGGGTTCGGATTTGAACAGCCAGTAGTTCATTTTTTGCTCCTCCGCGGCTGGAGATCAGCTGCAGCGCCGCGCGTCTTTCAGACGCGCAAAGGACGCTGTAGCACTTTGATTTTGCGCATGATCCTTTCCGAAAATCGATTCCGATTTTCGGAGTCATGCACTCACTGGCTTGTTGAAGGTCCAATTCCATTGCCGGATTTCGACGCTTTCGAACAGCCCTGCTCTGGCAAAGGGGTCTGCCGCCGATAGCGCTTCTGCCGCCTCCAGATCGGGCGCCTCAACCACGACGAGGCTGCCGTTCGGCTTGCCGTCGGCGTCGAGGAACGGACCGGCGAAGGCCAGCTTGTTATCGCCGTTCAGTCCCTCCAAAAAGGCAACATGCTCGGGCCGCGTATCGAGCCGCACCTGCAGGCTTCCAGGCTTGTCCTTGCAAATCAGCGCAAACAGCATTTTTCCATCTCCGGATTGTTCAACATTACACGTCGGTTTCGGTCTTCAGCGGCCTTGTCATCAGCGCCGACACAGCCTGGCGGATGGTGATCGTGCCGTCCAGTATGGCGGCGACGGCGCTGATGATCGGCGCGTCGATGTTGCGCTCGGCGGCGATGCGGGCGGCGATCGCCGCCGTCGGCACCCCTTCGGCCAGGGGCAGCCCGGCAAGCGGCTTGCCTTGCCCCAGCGCCAGCCCGTAGGCGAAATTGCGCGACTGGGCGGACGAGCAGGTGAGCAACAGGTCGCCGAGACCGGAAAGTCCCATCAGCGTTTCCGGCCTGGCGCCGAAGGCGGCGCCGATGCGGCGCAATTCGACAAAGCCGCGCGTCACCATGGCGGCCTGGGCGCTGGCGCCGAGCTCGGCGCCGGTGACCGCACCGGCGGCAATGGCGAAGACGTTCTTCAGCGCGCCGCCGATCTCGACGCCGATGAGGTCGTCGCTCGAATAGCAGCGCAAATTCTGCGCCGAAAAGCGCTCGGCCAGGTCGGCCGCCAGACCCTCATTGCCGGCGGCGACCACCACGGCCGTCGGCAGCCCCCTGGCGACGTCAGTGGCGAAGCTCGGCCCGGACAGGGCGGCGACCGGATTTTCAGGCAGGATCTCTCCAGCGATCGCCGACAGCAATGCGCCGGTGTCGCGCTCGATGCCCTTGGCGCAGAGGACCAGCGGGACGTCTTTCGGCATATGGGCTTTCGCGGCGGCCAGTATGGCGCGCAGCGACTGCGCCGGCGCCACCGCCAGCACGCAGTCGGCGCCGTCGAGCGCAGCCTCGATATCACTCGTTGCCACGATGCCGGCCTGGAGCGCGATGCCAGGCAGGTAGCGCGGATTTTCGCCACGGTCGATCGCGGCGACGGTCTCCGGGTCGCGCGCATAGAGGCGGACGAAATGACCGGCGCGCAACATGGCCAGCGCCAGCGCCGTGCCCCAGGCACCGCCGCCGAGCACGGCAACGCGCCAGCCGCTTGGTACCTTGTGCCCGCTACCGCTCATGCCTTGGCTCCGCGCCGGCCCGAGCCGACCATCGGAGCGGAGATGCTGTCCAGCGGCCAGCGCGAACGCGGCACGAAATCAGCGGTGTTTTCACCCGATATGCCGGCGCGCAGCCGCTCGATGCCGGCCCAGGCGATCATCGCCGCATTGTCGGTGCAGAGCTTGAGCGGCGGCGCGACGAAGGCAAAGCCGCCCTTCTCGCACAGGGCTTCGAGTGTGGTCTTGATCGTCCGGTTGGCGGCGACACCGCCTGCAACGACGAGCGCAGGCTTCAGCTCGCTCGGAAACTCCTGGCGGAAACGGTTCAGCGCCCTCGAAACACGGTCATCCAGCGCATCCGCAACCGCCGCCTGGAAGGAGGCGCAGATGTCGGCGACGTCCTGGTCGCTCAAAGGGGCAATGGCCGTCGCTGCCTGGCGCACGGCGGTCTTCAGCCCGGAAAAGGAAAAATCGGGCTGCGCCGAGCCCTTCATCGGCCGCGGGAAGGCGAAGCGCGCGGCGTCGCCGGTCGCCGCCGCCTTCTCGACATTCGGCCCGCCTGGATAGGGCAGGCCGAGCATCTTGGCTGTCTTGTCAAAAGCTTCGCCGAGCGCATCGTCGATGGTCGTCGCCCAGCGCTGGTAGTCGCCAACGCCGCGCACCGCGACGATCTGCGTGTGGCCGCCGGACACCAGCAGCAACAGATAGGGAAAGTCGAGCCCGTCGGTCAGCCGCGCGGTCAGCGCATGGCCTTCGAGGTGGTTGATGGCGATCAGCGGCTTGTTCGCCGCGGCTGCGATCGCCTTGGCCGTCATCAGCCCGACGATCAGGCCGCCGACGAGGCCGGGGCCGGCGGTCGCAGCGATCGCGTCGATATCGGCGAGATCGACGCCTGAATCGGCAAGCGCGGCCTCGATGATGCCGTCCAGCGCCTCGACATGGGCGCGCGCGGCGATTTCCGGGACGACGCCGCCGAAGGCGGCATGCTCTTCGATCTGGCTGAGCACGATATCAGACAGGATTTTCGGCGCGCCGCCGCCGTCCAGCGCTACGACGCTGGCGGCGGTCTCGTCACAACTCGTCTCAATGCCCAGAACGCGGATCAATTCGTTGCCATCCCTGGAGATTGTGCAACCAGGCTTTCCCCGTTAGGAGAAAGCCCAAGGTCTGTTGATATTCAGGTGATGCCGGCCTGCAAATAGCGGGTTCCTGCGCTTCCGGTGCTCACGTACTCAAAGTACGCTCCGCTCCGGTTCTCGGAAACCACCATTTTCGGCTCGGCCTGACCTGAATCTCAACAGACCTCTATCTGCCGGTTATCACGGACAGCGCGCCATGCAAACAACCTTGAAAATCGGAACACGCGGCAGCCCGCTGGCGCTGGCGCAGGCGCATGAAACGCAGGCGCGGCTGATGGCCGCTCACCGTATGCCGGTTGAGGCATTCGAGGTGGTCGTCATCTCGACCAGCGGCGATCGCATCCAGGACCGGCCGCTGTCGGAAGCCGGCGGCAAGGGGCTGTTCACCAAGGAAATCGAGGAGGCGCTGCTGGCGCGCCGCATCGACATCGCCGTGCATTCGTCGAAGGACATGCCGACGGTGTTGCCCGACGGGCTGGAACTGTCTGCCTTCCTGCCGCGCGAGGATGCCCGCGACGCCTTCGTCGGCAAGGCGGCCAAAACGATCGCCGGATTGCCGCACGGCGCGAAGGTCGGTTCGTCGTCGCTCCGACGCCAGGCGCTGATCCGGCGGATGCGGCCGGATCTCGACGTGGTGATGTTCCGCGGCAATGTGCAGACGCGGCTGCGCAAGCTCGACGAGGGCGTCGCCGACGGTACCATCCTTGCCTATGCCGGGCTGAAGCGGCTCGGGCTCGAAGATGTCGTCACCGACCTGATGCCGCTCGACAGCTTTCCGCCGGCGCCGGGGCAAGGCGCGATCTGCATCGAAAGCCGCATCGGCGACCTCGATGTGGAAAGAATGCTGACGGCAGTCCACGACGTGCCGACCGGGCAGGCGCTGGCCTGCGAACGCGCTTTCCTGGCGGCGCTCGACGGTTCCTGCCGCACGCCGATTGCCGGCCATGCGACGATATCGGCCGGAACCGTGTTCTTCGGCGGACTGATCATCTCGCCGGACGGCGTGCAATCCCATGAGGTCAAGGCGGAAGGCCCGGCGCAGGATGCCGCGCGCATCGGCGACGAAGCCGCCAGGATCGTGCGGGCCAAGGCCGGCGAAAAATTCTTCGACGACTGGGCCTGACATGCGTCGCGTCCTGGTGACGAGGCCGGAGCCGGGCGCCTCGCGCACGGCACAGCGGCTCGAGGACCTGGGTTTTAAGCCGATCCTGCTGCCGCTGACCGAAACGGTGGCGCTGCCGGTTGACCCGGACAGGGTCGCAGCCAATGCCGCGGCCGTTGCCGTCACCAGCGCCAATGCCGTGCGCCATGCGCCGAAAGAAATCAGCGCGGCGCTCGCCGGTTTGCCTTGCCATGCCGTCGGCAGACGGACAGCGCAGGCCGCCCGTGCGGCCGGGTTTCTGTCGGTCAGCGAAGGGCCGGGCGATGCCGAGGCGCTGGCGGATGCGCTTGCCGGCGATTACGCTGGACAAACCATCGTCTATCTGTGCGGGCGGGTGCGTTATTCGGGTTTCGAGCAGCGGCTGCAGCCGGCAGGCGTTCAGGTTCGCGCCGTCGAGACCTATGACACGGTCGCGCTGGATTATTCCGACGGGGCCGTTCTTGCGCGCTTGTCCGGCCTGCCGGTCGAGGCGGTGCTGCTCTATTCGGCCAAGGCCGCCACAGCGCTGCAGGCGCTGGCTGGGCGGCCGGCGCTGCGTGAGCTGTTTAAAAACACATGTTTTTTTGCGCTGTCCGGACGTATCGCCGCAGCCTTGGAGACTGTTGCCTCAGAACAGCTCCGCGTTGCGCCGGAGCCCAGCGAGGAGGCCCTGCTGGAGCTTTTGCGGACGTCGCCTTGACCCCGTGTCATCACGCCGCCCCTTTTCACCGCTTGGTGATGTGCTAGACCCTTTCTGAACCATCCCGAAGCGAAATTTGCGGAGCCCAAGCATGGTCAAGACGCCGAAGATGCGGCATTCGAAAAGCCGTCGCGAGCCGGTGACCATCGAGCTCGATCCCGGCGCTGTCTCGCGCGTTGCCGACGAGGATGCCGCCAACGGGCGGACCGACGAGGCGAAGGCGGAGGAGGCGGCAAGCGCGTCGCAGCCGGAAGCGCCTGAAGAACCCGTCCATGCCGACCAGACCGACATCGAGCCGTGGGAACATACCGAAGCGGCCCCGCCGGCCGGGTCGGAACAGCCGGCAGAGGGTGGCGCCAAAACTCCTGAAGGGCCCAAACCGACTTATCCGGCCGGCTCGGGGGGACCGGCGGAGCGGGCCTTCGACTACAGTTTCGATGACGCATCGGCCAAGGACGCTTCGGCCAAGGCGGGCGCCGCAGACGCGCCGAAGGAAACCCAGGCAGGGACTGAAGACATGGCAGCGCAGCCGAAGCGTGGCGGCATCAACGGCATCGCCGCCGGCATTATCGGCGGCGTCATCGCGCTGGCTGCCGCCGGAGGGCTGCAGTTTGCCGGCCTGCTAGGCGCGCCAGGGGCTGGCGATTCGTCCTCGGGCGGCGTGTCGCTCGATGGCGTCAATAGCGAAATCGCTGCGCTGAAGAGCGAGATTGCCGGGCTCAAGGATACAGCCGGCAACAATGACGCCTCGGCCAAGGTGGACGGGCTGTCGTCAGCGCTGGATCAGGTCAAGACGGATGTTGCGGCGCTGAAATCGGCGATCGAGCAGGGCGGAGCAGGCGACACTGCCGGGCTTGCAGCCCTCGGCGACAAGGTCAGGCAGATCGAGACGGCGGTTGCGGCGCTTGGCCAGACCGGCAACACGGCGCCGGTCGATCTCGGACCGCTCAATGAAAAGCTGGCCGGGCTCGACGCGGCGGTGAAATCCGCCGGCGAGGCGGCGAAGGCACAGGACGGCCGGCTTGCGGCGCTGGAACAGTCGGTGTCTCAGCTTTCCGGCAAGGTCGAGGCACAGGCCGGGCAGCCCAAGGTTGCGCTCGCCATCGCCGCATCGGCGCTGAAGGCAGCACTCGATCGTGGCGCGCCATTCGCCGCCGAACTCGAAACCTTTACGGCGATTTCGCCGGATGCTCCAGAGATCGCAGCCTTGCGTGCCTACGCCGAAAAGGGCGTTCCGACCCGGTCGGAGATCGCAACCGAAATGCCTGCCGCCGCCAATGCCATGGTCGCTGCCTCCGAGCCCGTCGACCAGAATGCCGGCTTCCTGCAAAACCTGCTGTCGAGCGCGCAATCGCTGGTCAAGGTCAGGCCGATTGGTGCCGTCGAAGGCGCTGGCGCACCGGAAGCCGTCGCCCGCATGGAGGTAGCGGTCAATCAGGGCGATTACGCCAAGGCGCTCAGCGAATACGATATGCTGCCCGAGGCGGTGAAGGCTGCCGGCGCCGAATTTGCGGGCAAACTGAAGGCGCGAATCGAGGTCGAGAAGCAGGTCGACGCGTTGATCGCCAGTGCGATGAAGGCGTGAGGGAAACCCGATGATTCGCATTCTGCTTTTCCTCGTCGTGGTTTTCGCGCTCGGGCTGGGTTTCGCCTGGCTGGCCGACCGGCCGGGCGAGATGGTCGTCACCTTCAGCGGCTACCAATACCAGGTCAGCCTGATGGTGGCGGCGGTGGCGGTCGTTGCCGTGGTTGCCGCGGTGATGATCGTCTGGTGGCTGCTCAAGGCGCTGTGGAACAGCCCCTACACGATCTCGCGCTATTTCCGCGTGCGCCGTCGCGATCGTGGCTATCAGGCGCTGTCGACCGGCATGATTGCCGCCGGCGCCGGTGACGGAGCGCTCGCCCGCAAGAAGACCAAGGAAGCGGCAAAGCTGATCCGCTCCGACCAGGAGCCGCTGATCCAATTGCTGGAGGCGCAAGCCTCGCTGCTCGAAGGCGACCATGAGGGTGCCCGCGAAAAGTTCGAGACCATGCTCGACGATCCCGAAATGCGGCTGCTTGGCCTGCGCGGGCTTTATCTCGAGGCCGAACGCCTCGGCGACCGCAACGCGGCGCGGCACTACGCCGGCCGCGCTGCGGCGATGGCGCCGCAACTGGCCTGGGCCGCCGAATCGACGCTGGAAGACCTGACCGGGCGCGGCGACTGGGACGGCGCGCTGAAACTGGTCGAGGCGCAGAAATCGACGCGGCAGATCGAGCGCGATGCCGCCAACCGGCGTCGCGCCGTGCTGCTCACCGCCAAAGCGCAGGCGCTGATCGACAGCGATCCCAATGCCGCCAAAACCGCTGCTCTGGAGGCCAACCGGCTGCGGCCGGATTTCGCGCCGGCGGCGGTGAACGCAGCCAAACTGCTGTTCAGACAGAATGATGTGCGCAAGGGCGCGAAGATCCTCGAAACGGCGTGGAAAGCCGAGCCGCATCCAGAGATCGCCGAGCTTTACACCCACGCCCGGCCAGGCGATGCCGTGCTCGACCGGCTGAACCGGGCGAAGAAGCTGCAGGAGATGAAAAAGAACCACGCCGAATCGTCGCTGGCGGTGGCGCGCGCCGCGCTCGACGCGCAGGACTTTTCAACCGCCCGCAAAGAGGCCGAGGCGGCTATCCGCATGGATCGCCGCGAAGGCGCCTATCTGCTTCTGGCCGACATCGAGGAGGCCGAGACCGGCGATCAGGGCAAGGTGCGGCAGCTTTTGTCCAAGGCAGTGCGTGCACCGCGCGATCCGGCCTGGGTCGCCGACGGCGTCGTTTCCGAACGCTGGGCGCCGGTGTCGCCGATCACCGGCAAGCTCGACGCCTTCGAGTGGCGTGCGCCGATGGAGCGGCTCGGCCAACTCATCGACAGTGACGAGGATGCGCCGGACGCCGCGGTGCCAACAATTGCAGCGCCAACGAAGCCGGAAAAGGAAAATGTGATCGAGCTGAACCCTGCTGGTTCGGCCGAAAGACCGACCGCCGTGGCGGCATCGGAAACTGACGAAGACGATGTTGCGCCGGTCACCGCCACGGCGTCTGCCGCAGTGCCGCCGGATGGCGACGCTGCCGAACCGGCGGAGGAAATGGCCCGGCTGCCCGACGATCCCGGCGTCGATCCGGACGACGAAGAGCAAAAATCACCACGCAAGTTTCGATTGTTTTGATTTGGCTGAGCTTGAAAAGTTTGGCTGAGCTTGAAAGTTTTGGCGGATGGGAAGTAGGAACCACATGTTCGAACGCGTTCTGTCGTTTCTGAAGGACCTGCCGGCAGCCGGCCGCGCCCGCAACAACGCCGATGACCCGCGCGTTGCCGCATCCGCCCTTCTCTACCATGTGATGAGTGCCGACGGCGTGCGTCAGGATGCCGAATGGGAGCGGTTCAAGGCGGTGCTGGCGGAAAGCTATTCGATCAGCGGCGACGAGCTCGACGCGCTTGCCGCTGCCGGCGAGCGGGCCGACAATGAGGCGATCGACCTCTACGCCTTCACCAGCGCTTTGAAGCGTCAGCTCGATCCGGACGCGCGAAAAGCCTTCATCGGCCTGATGTGGGAAATCGTCTATGCCGATGGCGAATTGCACGAGCTCGAGGACAATATCGTCTGGCGCGTCGCCGAGCTGATGGATGTCGAACGCCACGACCGCGTCGAGGCACGCCGCAAGGCGGCCGCCGAAGTGCCGGGCGCGGCTGGAACATCGAGCGACGAATAGACGGGATTCCCCATGCCACCCACGCCAAGGCCGAGACCAAAAATCCTGATCGTGCTGCATCAGGAGAGTTCGAGCCCCGGGCGCGTCGGCCACATGCTTATCGAAGAAGGCTTCGACCTCGATCTCCGCTGCCCGCCGCTCGGCGACGCCTTGCCGGAAACACTGGATGGTCATGCCGGAACCGTGGTGTTCGGCGGACCGATGAGCGCCAATGACGAGGACGATTTCGTCCGCCGCGAGACCGACTGGCTGAAAATTCCGCTCAGGGAGAACCGGCCGTTGCTCGGCATCTGCCTCGGCGCGCAGATGCTGGTCAACCATCTTGGCGGCAAGGTCGAGGGTCATGGCGAGGGGCTGGTCGAGATCGGTTGGTATCCGCTGACAGCGACCGAGGACGGCAAGAAGCTGATGCGCTGGCCCGAGATGGTCTATCAGTTTCACCGCGAGGGCTTTTCGCTGCCGAAGGACGCGACGCTGCTGGCGACGGCCGAAACCTATCCAAACCAGGCCTTTCGCTATGGCGACAATGCCTGGGGCATCCAGTTCCATGGCGAATTGACAAGGGCGATGATGCAGCGCTGGGTCGTTCGCGGCGCGCATCGCTTCGAGTTGCCCGGCGCGCAGCCCGGTCGCGATCATCTCGGCGGCCGGCTGATCTGGGACATGCATCTCAAGCGCTGGCTCGGCGAATTCCTGCAGACGATCTTCGGCAAGCCGGCGCTGTCCTGATCTGATCTGGTTTGCCCGGATCAGCGCGCCCTGGGATCAGTTTCGCCCGTTCAGGTGGCGCACCCTGCGCAGCTGCGGGAACAGCACCGCCCACAGCCCGGCGACAACGACTGCGCCGACGCCGCCGATCACCACCGCGGGCACAGTGCCGATCAATGCCGCCATGGTGCCGGCGCGGAATTCGCCGAGCTCGTTGGAGGCGCCGACGAAAACCTGATTGACGGCATTGACGCGGCCGCGAACCTTGTCCGGCGTCCACAGCTGGATCAGCGTCTCTCTGATGTAGACGCTGAACATGTCGGCGGCGCCGAGCAAGGCGAGCGCTGCGATCGACAGCCAGGTGATGGTGGAAAGGCCGAACAGCACCGTGAAGGCGCCGAACAGCGCGACGAAGCCGAGCATGACCACGCCGGCATGGTTGCGGATCGGATGTCCGGCCAGCCAGATGGCAACGCAGATGGCGCCGATGCCCGGCGCCGAACGCAACAGTCCCAGGCCCCAAGGGCCGAGTTCGAGGATGTCGCGCGCATAGACCGGCAGCAGCGCCGTGGCGCCGGACAAAAGCACGGCGAACAAATCGAGCGAAATGGCGCCGAGCACGATCTTCTCGCTCCAGATATAGCCGAAGCCGGCAAACAGGGTCTGCATCGTCGGCCTGTCGGTCTCGCTGCGCTGGGCAGGCTTCGGGATGGTGAAGACCAGCACCGCGGCGACAAACATCAGAACGGCAGCGGTCCCGTATGCCGCTTGCGCCGAAAGCCCGTAGAGCAGGCCGCCGGCGACCGGTCCGACGATGGTCGCCGTCTGCCAGGCGGACGAATTCCAGGCGATCGCGTTGCCGAAATCCTCCGGCGGCACGAGGTTGGCGAACAGCGACGCCGCGGCCGGTCCGAAGAAGGCGCGCGCGATGCCGAACATGGCGAGCACGCCGAAGATCAATCCCGGTCCGCTAAGACCGCGCAGCGTCAGCAGCAGCAGGGCCAGCGCGCAGATCGCCTCCAGCAGCACCATCAGCGCCATGATCAGGCGGCGGCCGAAACGGTCAGCGACCACCCCGGTGATCAGCACCAGCAGCAGCGAAGGCAGGAACTGGACAATGCCGACAAGGCCGAGATCGAACGGATCGCGGGTCAGGTCGTAGACCTGCCAGCCGACGGCGACGGACACGATCTGGGTGGCGAATGTGGCGAGGAAGCGTGCCGCCCAATAGCTCAGGAAGGGTTTGTGCCGGAAGGCGGCATAGCGCCGGTCGGGCGGTGCGTGAGGTTCGGGTGTCATGAATCAGGCCCCGTGGCAAGGAAGTCGGCCGGCGGGGCACTTCCACGAGGGCGCTGGTCCGACCACAGCGCTTTTAACGCAGTTCGGTGCGAGGCGCGCGCAAAAATCGGCTCTGGATCAAGGATTTCCGGCTACCATGCTAATTGCACAGCGGAGGCGGAGGGGTTGTTAGGCGCGCAGGTCGAGTTCCCCCGCGCGCCCCCCTCTGTCCTGCCAGACATCTCCCCCCTCAAGGGGGGAGATTGGACGCCGCGACGGCTTTCGCCAATCTCGAGCGTCAAAGGCGGCTTCGAGCGCGTCAGACCGTGGCCTTGGGCTTCCTGGTCTTCTTGACCGGCGCCGGCGGGGCGGCCTTGCGGCCAAGGCCGATCGCCTTCGCCAACTGCGAGCGCGAGGCCGCATAGGTCGGGGCGACCATCGGATAGTCAGCTGGCAAGCCCCATTTGGCGCGGTAGGCATCCGGCGTCAGTCCGAAATGAACGCCGATGTGGCGCTTCAGGGATTTGAACTTCTTGCCGTCTTCGAGGCAGATTATGTAATCCGGCGTCACCGATTTCTTGGGATTTACCGCCGGGATCAGCGGTGCTGCGACCGGAACGGCGGGCTGGCCGAGCCCACCTATCGACGCGCTGACGCTGGCGATGAGATCGCCGAGGCCGGAAGCGGGCAAGCGGTTCTTCTCGACGTAAGCGGACACGATGTGAGCGGTCAGCTCGAGAAGGTCGATGTCCTTGCGGGCTTTGTTGCTGTCGTCGGTCAATCTATTTTCTCCGTTAGTGGGGTCGCAGAATTCCTAGTCGGCAAATCTGCATAACGCAATGACGCCGCACCACGCTACACATTATTTTGAATAACAATACTAACGGCCGGGCCAGATCAACAGGTTTGGCCCGAACCGCTATAATATCAGACAATCAGGGATTTGTCGCGCCACAGTCGAAATCCCCCGTCGAAGGCGCGTGTGTTGTCGCCACGCCTGCAACCGGCAGGCAATTCGTCGAGTTTGTCGACATTGCCGCCGCCGATGACCACATAGTCAGGCTGAAGGGCGGCGCGCAGCCGCTCGACGACGTCGAAGACGTGTTTGCGCCATTTCTTCTTGCCGCGCTTTTCAAGGCCGCGTTCGCCGACATAGTCCTCGAAGCTGCTGCCCTTCTTGTAGGGAAGATGCGCGAGTTCCATCGGCTGGGCGACGTTGTCGAGGATCATCGCAGCGCCGAGTCCGGTTCCGAGACCCAGGAACAGCATGCGCCCGCCTTCATAGCTGCCGACGGCCTGCATCAGCGCGTCGTTGACCAGCTTCACCGGCTTGCCGAACTGCGTTGCGAAGTCAAATCCGACCCAACCCTTGCCGAGATTGGCGGGGTCGGCCAGTGGCCTGTTGTGGTGCACCGGGCCGGGATAACCGATCGAGACGACATCGTAGGGCAAGCCATCGGCGAGCGTCTGCACGACGGCGATCATCTGCTGCGGCGTCAGGCCGGGCCCGGAATCGGCTCTGCGCTCCTCGCCGCCGGCGCTGGTGAGGATCTTGACATGGGAGCCGCCGATATCGATCGCAAGCACGATCTTTTCGCTGTCCGGTGCTTGCTTTTTCGCCGCCTTGGCCATTGCGTCGCCTCCGAGTTCATTTCGCCGGGTTGATCCAGCCGTTCGGCGGTCCGAACCCGGCCATCGCGTCGGCGGGACCCCATGTTCCCGGCTCATAGAGGTGTGGCGGCATGGTGTCGCCAAGCACCGGGCCGACGATCCGCCAGGCAAGCTCGCTGGCATCCTGGCGAGTGAACAACTGGCCGTTGCCGTTCATGGCGTCGCCGATCAGCCGCTCATAGGGCGGCATGTCGCCCTGGCTGTCGTCGAGCGCGGTGAGTTCGACCTGCTCGCCGATCATGTCATCACCAGCGGCCTTGCGCTGGGCGCCGATCGAGATCGCCACCTGCGGGTCGATGCGGAAACGGACGTGATTCGCATCTCCGGGTTTGATCGGGTCGAAGACGTCGAGCGGCGGCCGCTTCAGCCGCACGATGACCTCGGTGGCGTGCACCGGCATGCATTTGCCGGCGCGGATGAAGAAGGGCACGTCCCGCCAACGCCAGGTGTCGACGAGGAAACGCACCGCCGCGAAGGTCTCGACCGGCGAATTCGGCGCGACGCCCGGCTCGCTGAGATAGCCTTTGAACTGGCCGCGCACGACATCGTCACTGGTCAGCGTCCTGATCGCCCGCAGCACCTGCACCTTCTCGTCGATCAGATCGTCGGCCGAGCGGCCAACGGGCGGCTCCATGGCCAGCAGCAGCAGGATGTTGAGCAGATGGTTCTCGATGACGTCGCGGATGCAGCCGACCTCGTCGTAGAAGCGGCCGCGGCCTTCGACGCCGAAATCCTCGGCCATGGTGATCTGCACGCTCTCGACGAAATTGCGGTTCCAGATCGGCTCGAGAAAGGAATTGGCGAAGCGGAAATAGAGCAGGTTCTGGATCGCCTCCTTGCCGAGATAATGGTCGATGCGAAAGATCGACTGCTCGTCGAACACCAGGTGAAGGACCCGGTTCAGCCAGCGCGCCGATTGCAGATCGTGACCGAACGGCTTTTCCACCATCAGGCGCGCGCCCTGGGCTGCGCCCGACTGTTCCAGTCCCTGGATGACCGTCTCGAACATGGTCGGCGGCACCGCCAGATAGTGCAGCGGGTGCTGCGCGGTCCCGAGCGCGCTTTTCAGCTTCTCGAATGTCGCGGCGCTGCGGTAGTCGCCGCTGACATAGCGAAGCAGCGAGGCAAGTTTCGCGAATATCTTCTCGTCGACCTTGCCGATGGCCTTGGCGATGCCGTCGCGGGCGCGCGCCTGCAACTGCTTCAGGTCCCAGGCGTCGAAAGCGACGCCGATCACCGGTTCGGTGAGCGTTCCCTTGGCGACCATGGCGTAAAGTGCCGGGAAGATTTTTTTGTGGGCGAGGTCGCCGGTCGCCCCGAAAAGCACCAGCGTGTCGGACCGTTCCTGGTTCATGAGCGTGTCTTCCCCGTCACGAGCCGGTCTTCGGCTTTTCGACATGGCCGCCAAAGGCATAGCGCATGGCGGACAGCAGCTTGTCGGCGAATTCGGATTCGCCTTGCGAGGCGAACCGGTCGAACAGGGCCGAGGACAGAACCGGCGCCGGCACGCCGGTGTCGATCGCCGCCTTCAGCGTCCAGCGGCCTTCGCCGGAATCCGAAACCCGTCCGCCGAACTGCGTCAGCCCCGAATCGGCCTTCAATACGCCCGCCGTGAGGTCGAGCAGCCAGGAGCCGATGACGCTGCCATGCCGCCAGACCTCGGCAACCTCGGCGATATCGATGTCGAACTGGTAATATTGCGGGTTTTCCAAGGGACTGGTTTCGGCGTCGGCGGTCCGCTGTCGCTTGCCGGCATTCGCCGACTTCAGGATGTTCATGCCCTCGGCATAGGCGGCCATGACGCCGTACTCGATGCCGTTGTGGACCATCTTGACGAAATGGCCGGCGCCGCTCGGCCCGCAGTGGAGATAGCCGAAGGGGGCGGTTCCGGCATCCTTGCCGGCGGCGGGCACCCCGGCATCGGCGCCCGGCGCCAGGGTAGCGAAGACCGGATCGAGATGCTGGACCGCGCTGTCTGGGCCGCCGATCATCAGGCAATAGCCGCGCTCGAGGCCCCAGACGCCGCCGCTGGTGCCGACATCGACATAGTTCAAGCCTTTCGATGCCAGGCGCGCGGCATGGTCGACAGCTTCGTGATAATAGGAATTGCCGCCGTCGACGATGATGTCGCCCGGCTCCATCAGGTCGGCCACCTGATCGACGATCCGGCTGGTGATCGCCGCCGGCAGCATCAGCCAGGCGCTGCGCGGCTTGGTCAGCTTGCCGACGAAATCCTCCATCGAAGCGGCTCCGATCGCGCCAGCCGTCACAAGGGCTTCAACGCTGGCCGGGTTGATGTCGTAGACCACGCATTCATGGCCATCGCGCAGCAGGCGCCGCACCATGTTGGCGCCCATCCTGCCCAGTCCCATCATTCCGATCTGCATGTTTTTCGTCCTGCTCTTGAGGGATAGAAGATCTACTGGCTCTATTGTTGGAGCATGATCTTTTCCGAAAACCGGTTTCCACTTTTCGCTAACGCGGACCTTCGGTTCGGGATCATGCTCTAGTCCGGCTTGTCGATACCGACGGAAAAGTCGACATTCTCCCAACGGCCGGCATCGGGCCAGAAAAAAGTAAAGACGATCATATTGCCCGGCGGGACATCGGCAACGGGCAGGTCCGTGAGATGGATGCCGAAGGCGTTCTCGATCGTCGGGGCGTCATGGATGGTTGCCCAATCGTCGTTGCTCCAATGGACCACCGCCCGGGCCAGCAGTTCGACGCGCAGCAGCTTGCCGGCGGGCATGGCGCGGAGCTTGTGATTGAAGCGCCATGTCCGGCGCGGCGCCACGGTCCTGTCCTCGATGTAGCGCTTCACGCCTTGCGGCGGCATGTCGAAGACGGCGCCGTCATTGAGCGAGCGCAGCAGCTTGATATGCTCCGAATGCGCCCAGACCAGAGGCATGGCGCTGCCCGACGGTCCGCCGTGCCGCAGTTCGTGTTCGGCGATGTCGGGACCATCCCAGACCTGCTCCGGCAGCAGGCCGCCAGACCCGGCCGAATCCTCCAGGGTCTTTAACAGGCTCGCTGCCTTGTCCTTACGGCCCGCCGCCAGTTCGTAATGGGCGCGCTCGCCGACCAGCAGCGGCCAGGGCCGGCCCTGGCCGGACCCGTCGAAGGGCGCGCCGTCGGCGTGCTCGCCATAGCCGTCGCTGGTATAGCGATACCAGACGGGCCCCTGCGGCAGGTCGCAGCGCAGCCGCGCATCGATGACCTTGACGGTGCCGACGATGCGCGGATCGTCGGCGGCCCTGAGGCCGAAGCGGACGAGCGCCAGCGCATCCGGGCTGACGATCGCCTCGGCCAGCCGGTCGCTATCGCCGGGCGGCAGGTTCTTGATCGGCACATAGCCGTCCCTCGGCGACGCCGCGCCGGCGGTGTCGGGCGGCGCGATACGGACGTAATAGCCCTCGACGCCGACCTCTTTTCCGAGTGGGGTGCCGGTGACATAGGTCCAGCGCTCGATCTGGTCGTTCCAGATATCGGCGGTTTCCCGCAGATAATTTGCCGGCTCTGCTTTGCCGCAAGTTTCGAACATGTCGGCCGCGGCCAACAGGGCGGCGATCTCGACGGCCAGCGTGAACGGGCTGTAGCCGGCATCCTCCTCCCAGCGGTCTTCGCCGGTGACCGGACCGTTGCGCACGACGTAGGAAGCGGCGCGCTCGACCATCGGCATGAAGGAGCGCAACGCGGCGTCTGCCAGATGCGCAGCCCGGCGCAGCGCGTCTGCGAGCAGCAGCGGAAACGCGCATTCGTCCATCTGGATGCCCGGCCAATAGGCTGATCCGTCGAGCCAGGCGTTCTGCGGCCAATGCCCATCCGGCAGCTGGATCGAGCTGAGATAGGCGAGGATCTCAAGCGCTTGCGCCGGATCGCCGGCGGCGAGGAAACCGCCCGCGGTTTCGACCAGGTCGCGCGGCCAGACCAGATGATAGCCGCCGATATCGTCGTCGCCCTTGCTGAAGCCCCACGGGATCGACAGGCTGGCGACGGCCGCTCCGGTGGATGAGCGATGCGTTGCCAGAACTGCCGTGCTGACACGATACGTGTTGATCCCCGCTATATGCCGGTCCAGCGGCAGCAAGCCAGCCTGCCACTCCCGCCATTTTTCGATAAAGGATTTGGCCGCGGGCGCAAAGCCTCGCTTCAGGCTGGCCGAGGCATTTTCCGCCGCCTCTTGCGGCGTCGTTCCGAAACCCAGCGCCAGCAACGCCGTCGGGTTCGCAGCCGAAAAGCCGATCTCGCCGGTCAGCGCGACATTGCCGTCCTCGGCCCTGCGGCAAGCCGGGTCGAGCCGGCCGTCACGACGGAGCTGCTGCCAGCCGTCGGAGACACCGACATAGCCGGCCGAGCATGCTCCCCAGGGCAGCGACGAGGCGAGCGCCAGGCAAACGCCACGTCCCGATGCAAACAGGACAGGCCTTCCCTCGAGGTCGCCGACCCAGGCGGTGTTGGCCATGCCGGCGTTGACCAGATGCGGCGCCAGCAGCGCGTAGACGCAGTGGTCGGCGTATGTGCCGCTCAGCGGCGTGAAGCTGATTTCCTGCAACAAAACAGGATGTTCCGGATCCGTAACGATGCGCTTTTCGATCCGGTAGGTGGCGGCGGTGTTGACCAGCCTGTAGGCGGGCACCCCATCCTCGAACGGCTCGAGGCTGTGCACGGCATCGCGCTTTTCTTCCGAGAAATAGAAGCCGGGGCCGGTGACGACCAGTCCCATGTCTCGGGTGCAGGCGCTGTCGAGGCGGGGATAATAGACCTCGTTGAGGATGCCGTGGCTGATCGTGAACCAGACAGGGCAGGCCGGCGAAAGCGCGGTTCCGACGCCGCTCTTGGCGCTCGACGTCCAGCGCGCCGGAATTCCGGGTGCGCCCGGCGCATCAGTCGGCGTCGCTGCCATCTCGATTTCGATCTCCTGCCCCACCCCTAGACCAGGAGCCGAAGCCTTTTCAATCATTGCACCGCAAGTTGATCGTCAAACCGTCATTGATCGCTGTTGACAAGTGCGCCCATCTAAATTTGTCTGACAATATTGAAACGAGGTTCGTCACAACAGCCGCCAGCAGCCAACAACGACCAGCAATCCATGGGAGGATAACAGATGAAGAAGATACTCGTCTTGAGTGCGCTTGCGGCGATGCTCGCGTCAGGCGCCGCGTTTGCCGACACCAGCGACAAGAAGATCGCCTTTTCCAACAATTATGCCGGCAATTCGTGGCGGCAGGCGATGCTCGACAGCTATGCCATCGTCACCAAGAAGGCGGTCGCCGACGGGGTGGTCGCCGCCGCGGACATCTTCACGACGGCCGACAAGGAAGTGCCGACCCAGGCTGCCCAGGTCCAGAACCTGATCCTGCAAGGCTATGACGCCATCGTCATCAACGCCGCCTCGCCGGACGCGCTCAACGGCGCCGTCAAGCAGGCCTGCGATGCCGGCATCGTCGTCGTCTCCTTCGACGGCATCGTCACCGAGCCCTGCGCCTACCGCGTCGTCGTCGACTTCAAGGACATGGGCAGGCAGGAAGTCGAGCAGATGGCCAAGTTCCATCCCGAGGGCGGCAATCTGCTGGAAATCCGCGGCCTTGCCGGCACGTCGATCGACGACGCCATCCACGCCGGGATACTGGAGGGCGTCGCCGCCCATCCCGAGTTCAAGATCGTCGGTTCGGTGACCGGCGACTGGGACCAGACCACAGCGCAGAAGGCGGTCGCGACGATCCTGCCGTCGCTGCCGGAAATCGTCGGCGTCGTCGATCAGGGCGGCGACGGCTATGGCGCGGCACAAGCCTTCGCCGCCGCCGGCAAACCGCGCCCGACCATCATCATGGGCAACCGCCAGGACGAATTGCAGTGGTGGAAGGAACAGAAGGACAAGGATGGCTACCAGACCTGGTCGGCGTCGATTGCGCCGGGCGTGTCGTCGCTGGCCTTCTGGGTGGCGCAGCAGGTGCTCGACGGCCGCACCGATGTGCCGCATGACCTGTTGGTGCCATACCTCGCCTTCACCCAGGATAATTTCGAGGCCGAGCTGCCGAACATCCCCAAGGGCGGCGTCGCCAGCCACGAATACACGCAGGAAGACGCCATCGCGGCGATCAAAGCCAATATCAAGTGAGCGTGGCAGAATCGATGCGGGGCGATCCCTTCAGATCAATGACCTCGTGTGGAAGCGACCAATTGCCGATGTCGGCGCCGCCCCTCATCCGCCTGCCGGCACCTTCTCCCCGTATAGTGACGGGGAGAAGGGAACTGGCCGCAACATTGGCGACCCCCTCTCCCCGTCCTTCACGGGGAGAGGGTAAGGGTGAGGGGCAGCGCCAACCTAAAGCTATTGCCATGCGAACGTTGCCAGCGGCATGGCCAAACGAAAATCGCTAAGAATGCCCGAGGCCGGTGCAGACATAATCAGGCTGGACGGCGCCGAAAAACATTTAGGCGCCGTCCGGGCGCTTGCCGGGGTGGATTTCCACGTCGGCGCCGGCGAATGCGTCGGTCTCGTCGGCCACAATGGCGCGGGCAAGTCGACGCTCATGCATATGGTGGCGGGCACGCTCGTGCCCGACAGCGGGCGGATCGCGGTGCGTGGCGGCATCGAGGACAATTATTCGGTGCCGCGCGCCCAACAACTGGGCATACGCTGCGTGTTCCAGGAACTGTCGCTGTGCCCGAACCTCAGCGTTGCCGAAAACACCCGAATCAACCACCCGGCGCTGCGCGGCCTCGGCTGGCGGCGCAAGGCGGCCGATCTGATCGTCGCCAAGCTCGACGAGATATTTCCGGGCCACAGCATCTCCGCCGCCGATATCGCCAGCGACCTTTCCATCGGCAGGCGGCAGATGGTCGAGGTGGCGCGCGCCTTCACGGTGACGCAGGATCCGCTCGAATTGGTCATCCTCGACGAGCCGACATCCTCGCTCGACGCGTACACGGCCGGCCAGTTGCTGGCCTTCGTCCGGCGCTTTGTCGCCGGGGGCAAGAGCTGCATCCTGATATCGCATGTTCTGGGCGAGGTGCTCGGGAATGCCGACCGCATCGTGGTGATGCGCGACGGCAAGGTCGTTGCGTCGGATGCGGCTAAGGCTTTCGATCGCGGCAGGCTGGTGACGACCATGGGCGGAGCGGCAGCGCGTGAGAAGATCGCGGCCGAAATCGCGACCCAAAAGCCGGAGACCGGCCCGTTGCGGGTCCGGGCCCGCCCGGCGCGGCAACAGGACGGCAACGAACTTGTGGCGCATGCCGGCGAGATCATCGGCCTTGCCGGGCTTGCCGGTCATGGCCAAACCGATCTGCTGCTGGCGATTTTCACAGCCGCGGCGCGCACCAAAACCGGCATCGAGGTCACCGCGCCGGTGGCGCTGGTGGCCGGCGACCGCCAGTCTGACGGGATCTTTCCGCAATGGTCGATTGCGCAAAACATCGGCATCCGCTCGCTGGCGCGATTGCGCAACGGCCTGCTGATCTCGCCGCGGCGCGAAGCCGAGCTCGCCGACTTCTGGCAAAAGAAAATCGGCATCCGCACCCCCGATATGAACAACAACATCTTCTCGCTGTCCGGCGGCAACCAGCAGAAGGCCCTGTTTGCCCGGGCGCTCGGTTCCGACGCCAAGATCGTGCTGATGGACGACCCGATGCGCGGCGTCGACATCGGCACCAAGCTCGAGGTCTACGACCTTGTGCGCGAAGAGGCTGGCCGCGGCCGTACCTTCCTCTGGTACACTACGGAAACCGAAGAGCTCGACAATTGCCACCACGTCTATGTCTTCAAGAACGGCCGGATCGTCGCCAAGCTTGGTCGCGACGAGCTGACCGAGGAAAAGATCATCCAGTCCTCGTTCGGCGATGCGGCTTGAGATGACGGCAGCACCCGTCGAGAGCGGTCCCAAGAGTTCTTCCGAGCGAAGCGCGCTGGCGCGGGCGCGCCTGCTGCGCGGGCTGCTGCCTGCGATGTCGCTGGTGCTGGTGCTGCTGGCGATCGCCTGGCTCAACCCGCGCGCCATCAGCTATTTCGGCTTCAGCCTGATGCTCAACCTGGCGATCCCGATCGCATTGGCGACGATCGCGCAGATGTTCGTCATTGCCGGCAACGAGCTGGACCTGTCGATCGGCACCTTCGTCGGTTTCGTCGGCTGCGTCACGGCGACATGGCTGAAGGAGGCGCCGCTGGTCGGTGTCTTGATCCTTCTCGGGTCGATCGGCGTCTATGCGCTACTCGGCGCGCTGATCCATCTGCGCAACCTGCCTTCAATCGTGGTGACGCTCGGCATGAGTTTTGTCTGGCAGGGCCTCGCCATCCTCATCCTGCCGAAGCCCGGCGGCAAGGCGCCGGACTGGCTGCTGTCGCTCATGGCCTTCAAGCCGCCCTTCGTCCCGTTCCCGATCATTGCGGCGCTGCTGATCGCGGCGGTCGTCCACTTCGGGCTGATGCGCACCTCGTATGGCGTGATCCTGCGCGGCTCCGGTGGCAATGCCGCGGCCCTCAGCCGTGCCGGCTGGTCGCTGCTCAAGACCAAGGTCGTGCTGTTCGCATTGACCGGCCTGTTCGGCGTTTTATCCGGCATGGCCCTGATTGGCATCACCACCTCGGCCGATGCCAATATCGGCAATGGCTACACGCTGCTGTCGATCGCCGGCGTCATCCTCGGTGGCGGCGAATTCGTCGGCGGCCGGGTATCGCCGATCGGCGCGGTGATCGGCGCGCTGACGCTGGCGCTCGCCGCCTCGCCGCTGCTGACCTTCATGCACATCCCGCCCGATTGGCAGGTGGCCGCCAACGGCGCCATCCTCATCATCGTGCTGGCGGCCCGGGTGCTGATCAGCCGCAAAGAGAGGTGAGGGGATGGCATCGTTGCGATTGCTGCTCGCCAAACCCTGGATCTGGTCCTTCATCGGCGCGCTGCTGGTGTGGCTGGCGACGGTCACCTTCACCGGCGGATATGGCGGCGGCGGCATGATCACGGCAGCACTTTCGCTCGCCGTCTTCACCGTCATCGTCGGTGTCGGCCAGATGTTCGTGATCACGCTCGGTCCCGGCAATGTCGACCTGTCGCTGCCCGCCAATATCGGCCTCGCCAGCGCCGTCGCCATGAAGGTGATGGACGGCAATGATTCAATGATCGCGGTCGGGCTGCTGGCGGCGCTGGCCTGCGGCATGGCGATCGGCGCCGCCAATTATCTGTTGATCTGGGCGCTGCGCATTCCACCGATCATCGCCACGCTGTCGGCGAGCTTCATCATCCAGTCGATCGACATCAGCTATGGCCGCGGCTTGCAGATCAAGCCGCCGCCGGGCTTTGCCAGTTTCACCAACTGGCAGATTCTTGGCATTCCGGTGCTGGCGATCCTCACCGTGCTGTTCTCCATCGGCGCCGCGATCGCGCTGCAGCGCATGATCTATGGCCGTTCGGTGCTGGCGATCGGCCAGAACATCCGCGCGGCGTGGCTGGCCGGCGTCAATGTCGGCCGCATCCGCTTTCTTACCTACACGCTGTCGGGCGCGCTCGGCGGCCTCGACGGGGCGCTGCTCGCCGGCTATTTCCGCGGCGCCAATGTCGATATCGGCAATGAGTACCTGCTGGCCTCGATCGCCGTCGTCGTCATCGGCGGCACGTCGGTAGCCGGCGGCAAGGCCAATGTGCCGGGTGTCTGGGGCGCGGCCCTGTTCCTGGTGCTGCTTTTGACCATGCTCAACACGTTCGGCGTCAGCGCCGGCGTCCGTCTGCTGCTGACCGGGCTGATCATCGTCGGCGTCATCACCGCCGCCGGCGGGCAGAAAGCGCTGCGCTAGCAAGCGGCGGCCTTGGCGGCGCTGACCTGTGTCATCTCATACGTGCTTGCGCCCGCCAGATTCGCGGAACCAGCTGTCGGGATAGGGATACCACCAGTCCTGGATCACCGGCCTGTGGTCGATGATAACCATCTTCGAGCGGCGGAAGGCATCCAGCCCCTGGCGACCAAGTTCGCGGCCGAGGCCCGATGCCTTCCAGCCGCCGAACGGCAGTGCGTCGTTGTCGATCAGCGGATTGTTGACCCAGACCATCCCTGCCTCAAGCCGCTCCGCAGCCTCATGCGCCTCGGCAAGGTCAGTGGTGAACACCGAGGCGCCGAGCCCGAACGGGCTGTCATTGGCAAGTTCTATCGCCTCATCGAAATCCTTGACCCGGCAGATCGCGGCGACTGGCCCGAAACATTCTTCGCGCACGATCGCCATTTCGGGGGTGACGCCGGTGAGGATCGTCGGCTCGTAGAACCAGCCGACATTGTGCGCCGGCGGAATACGCCCGCCGGTGATCGCCTTGGCACCATTGCGCACGGCATCGTCGACCAGCCGCATGACTTTCGCCCGCGCCGCCTCGCTGACCAGCGGCCCGATCTCGGTCTTGTCGAGGCCGTTGCCGATGCGCAGCGCCCGTGTCTTCTGCGCAAACAGCTCGACAAAGCGGTCATGAACGGCATCGACGACGAAAAACCTTTCGGCCGAGGTGCAGACCTGGCCGGTGAGATGGAACGCGGCGGTGACGCTGCCGGCGGCCGCCACGTCGAGCGGGGCGTGTCGGCTGATGATCAGCGGATCGCTGCCGCCGGCCTCGATGACGCATGGCTTCATGCGCTCGGCGCAAGCGACGGCGACAGCCTTGCCGGCGGCGACCGAACCGGTGAAGGCAACCGCATGGGTGCGATCGGAGGCGATCAAAGCCTGCGCCGTGGCCGCCGCGCCGGGCAAGCACGAAACCAGGCCCTCCGGCAGTGAGCGGAACACGGTCATGTAATCCAGCGTCGACAGTGTCGTCGCTTCGGCCGGCTTGATGACGCAGGCATTGCCGGCGGCAAGCGAGGCGGCAACGGTCCAGCACATCAACAGGATCGGGAAATTGTAGGGCATGATGTGCACAGACGTGCCGTAGGGCTCGTAGCGCGCATACTGGAACGAACCCGCCTGCGTCGTGCCGGCGATCTTGCCGGCATCGTCGCGCGCCATTTCGGCGTAGTAGCGGAAGATCGGCGCGCAATTGGCGATCTCGCCGATTGCTTCCGGATAGGGCTTGCCCATCTCGCGCACCATCAGCTCGGCGCAGCAGGTGAAGTCGGCCGCCTCGATGGCGTTGGCGACTGCATGCAGATGCCTGGCGCGGCTCTTGGCGTCTAGCTTTTTCCAGGCAGCTTGCGCCCTGGCCGCAGCGGTGAGCACGGCGTCGATCTCGCCGTCGGTTGCAGTCGCGATGGCGCCGACGGTTTCCAGTGTCGCCGGATCGATCACCGGTTTTGCCGGGCCGGTCATCGGCCGATAATCCGGATTGACGAAGAAGGCCGGCCGGTCAGGTGAAAAGTCCATTCTGTCCTCTCGTGTGTGCAGAGCCTTTTTGAGAATTCGCCCTGCCGAGACAGATGGCGTGGTTTTCGAGAACCGAAGCGGAGCGCACGTTGGAGTCCGTGAGCATCGGAAGCGGAGAAAACCGCGTCAGGTGTCCGGCAGGGTAGAATTGTCGAGAAGGCTCAGCGGATCATGTAGACCTTCTTGATCGTCTCGTGGACGGTGCAGACGCCCTTCCAGTCCTGCGGAAAGAACGCCGCGGTGTCGGGTTCGATCTCGATCACCTCGCCGGATTCGTGGACATAGGTGCAGCGGCCCTCGAGGAAATGGCAGAACTCGTCGCGGGTGACGTGGCAGTGCCATTTGCCCGGGGTGCAGACCCACAGCCCGCATTCGGAGCGGCCTTCCGGTCCCTTGTGCAGCAATTTGCCGGAGGTGCGGGAGTCTCCCTCGATCATCGTGGGGATGACGCCCCAGTCGACGAGGTCGGTGAGGGCAAGCGGCGATTTCATGATTGGCGTTGGCATGTCGTGAAGCTCCAGTGGCTGGCTTCAGGCCAGCATGTAGATGTTGCGGATGGTCTCGTGGACAGTGCATTCGCCCGCCCAGCCGGCCGGGAACATGACCACCGTGGCAGCGGAGACTTCTATCACCTCGCCATTGTCGGATCGGTAGGTCGCGCGGCCGGCAACGAAATGGCACAGTTCGTCGCGCGGGATCGCCAGCCGCCAGCGGCCGGGCGTGCAGACCCAGATGCCGGATTCCGGCTGGTTGTTCGGCCCCTTGTGGACGAGCCTGCCGGTGGAGTGCGAAGCACCTTCCAGCGCGTCGGGCTGGGCGCCCCACTCGATCAGGTCGGTGCGTGTGGAGGCTTGGTGGAGGTGTGGGGCGGAGGAGGTCATGTGGGAGCTCCGCCATGCTTGTGCTTGACGTGCCCGCGCTCTACGGCGGGGGCGCGAAGGAATGCCATACCCATCAGCCCGGTCACAGCAGTTTCTCCAGCAGCCCCGCTGCCTTCTCCGGGCCGTTCTGCGCCTGCATCTGCGCCGACGTCTTCGCCAGCTTGGCCCTGATTGCCGGGTCGGTCAGGCAGGTTTCGATCTTGGCGATCAGCTCGGCGTCGCTCCAGTCGTAGCGCGGCATGCCGAAGCCGTGGCTGGTCTCCGCGACCCGGGTCGCGTTGTCGTGGCCATCCCAGACATAGGGCATGATGATCGCCGGCTTGCCGAAGTAGAGACACTCGGTGAACGAGTTGTTGCCGCCATGGTGGATAACCGCATCGACCTGCGGGATCACCGAGGGCTGCGGAAACCAGCTCTCGACGATGACATTGCCGGGCACTTGCGCGTATTGGTCCTTGTAGCCGCCGACATTGACCAGCGCCCGGTAGCGAGTCTCGGCCAGCGTCGCGATGATGCGCTTCAAGAGATCGACATCGCCGGCGCCAAGGCTGCCGAACGAGACGTAGAGCAGCGGCCCGTCATTATTCTCGGCAAAGGTCGGCACGGTGTAGGGTTTCTCCTGCCGCACGCAGCCTTCCAGATACTGGAATTTTGCCGGGTCGAGCGGATGGCGGCGCTTGAACTTTGCCGCCTCGGGATAAAGCAGCAGGTTGAGGTAAGGCGAGGCCTCGAAGAACTGGCCGATCGGATACGGCGCTTCGTTGTTGGCTTTCAAAAACGTATTGAAGTCGTCATGGATCGGCTTGATTACCGCGTTGAAATGGTCGCGGTAGCGCTGATGGCAGGCGTGGTCTTTCTCGCCGCAGCCGGACAGATGCGGAGGGATGTCCTCGTCCTCGATCTCGTTTTCCGAGCAGGAGATGACGCGCACCCATGGCTTGCCATACTGCTTGATCGCCGGGAACAGGATGACGTTGTCGACGCAGATGACGTCGGGCTTGATCGTCGCAAGCACGCCAGGCAGGTCCTTCTCAGCCCATTTGGCGCTGTCGACGATCGCCGTCCAGCAGTCCTTCACGTAATTGTCGACCTGGTCGTAGGGCGATTTGCGAAAATTCGGGATGTGGCCGTTGATGAAGTCTTCCCAGAACTTGGCCATCTGCTCGGGCGGCATCGGCTCGGACAGGTTCACCGGATGTGCCTCGAAGCCGTAGCCCTTGTAGACGTCGACGAAGCCGGGGTCCGACAGGAACACCGCTCTGTGGCCGCGCGCCTCGACTGCCTGGGCGATACCGACGGAGTTGAGCGCCGGGCCGTAGGCCGCTTCCGGGAAAAACGCGATGGTCTTCTGCGCCATGAAAGTTCTCCTTCAATCAATCTGCGAAAATTCTGACGTCGGCGGCATCCCAGCCGAGCTCGACCGCATCGCCCGACGCGACCGGTCGGCGGTCGGCGGCGTCGGCGGTGACGCGCACCAGGAACGGTTTTTGCGACAGAGCGGTGCGGACATGCAGCTGCAGGTCGAGCCCGTGATAGGCGAGCGCCTCGACGATGCCGGCAACACGGTTGGCCGTCTCTGGCGGCGGGAACAGCCGGATGCGCTCGGGCCGCACCGAAGCGACCGCCGCAGCGCCGGGCGAAAGTATTTCGGGAACCATGCCTGATATCCGCGCACCATTGGCTGCCAGCACGCCATCGTTGGCGGCTTTGCCCGGCACGAAATTCATGACGCCAATGAAGTCGGCAACGAAACGGTCGGCCGGATGTTCGTAGACCGCATGCGGCGTGTCGCATTGCAGCAGCTTGCCGTCCCTCAGCACCGCCATGCGGTCGGCCATAACGAGCGATTCCTCCTGGTCATGGGTGACGATGACGAAGGTGATGCCGACTTCGTGCTGCAGCCGCTTCAGCTCCAGTTGCATGGCGCCGCGCAATTTCTTGTCGAGCGCACCGAGCGGCTCGTCGAGCAGCAGCAGCCGCGGCCGCTTGACCAGCGCCCGGGCAAGCGCGACGCGCTGCTTCTGGCCGCCAGACAATTGCTCCGGCTTGCGGTCGGCGAAGGCGACAAGCTCGGTCGTCGCCAGAATGGCGTCGACGCGGGAGCGGATTTCGTTTGCCGGCAAGCGCTCCATTTCAAGGCCGTAGGATACATTGGCCCGGACGCTCATATGCGGAAACAGCGCGTAGGACTGGAACATCAGGTTGACCGGCCGCCTGTTGGGCGGGGTTCTGGCGATGTCGCGGCCGTCGAGCAGGATGCGCCCACCATTGGGCGTCTCGAAACCGGCCAGCATGCGCAGCAGCGTGGTCTTGCCGCAGCCAGAAGGTCCGAGCAAGGCGAAGAACTCGTTCTCGCGGATATCGAGCGAGATGCCGTCGACAGCCGTCACCCGGCCGAAGTTCTTCGACACCTTGTCGATCGCCAGCAGCGTGCGGGGCTCGCTCATTGGCCGATGACTCCGCGATTGAGCCGCTGCGACAGGGTCAGCGCGGTGATTGAGACCGCCATGACGATGGTCGCCAATGCATTGATCTCCGGCGTGATGCCGAAGCGGATCATCGAATAGATCTGCATCGGCAGCGTAGTCGAGGCGCGGCCGGCGCCGGCGGTGAAGAAGGCGATGATGAACTCGTCGACCGAAAGGGTGAAGGCGAGCAGCGCGCCGGCGACGACCGCAGGCAGGATGACCGGCAATGTCACCCGCCTGAAGGTGGTGAGCGCGGAAGCGCCGAGATCGGCGGAGGCCTCGACGATCGACCAGTCGAAGCTTTTTAGCCGCGCGCGCACCACCGAACAGACGAAGGCGAGGTTGAAGACGACGTGGGCGAGGATGATGGTGTGCAGGCCGAGCGTGAAATCGAGCATGGAAAAGAAGCTGAGCAGCGCCACCGCCAGCACGATGTCGGGAATGACCATCGGCGCAAAGATCAGCGCCTCGAGGCCGCTTCCGTACTGCCGGCGCATTTCGACGCCGATGGCCAGCAAGGTGCCGAGCAGCGTGGCGATAGCTGTCGAGACCAGCGCCACGATCAGCGTGTTGAGGGCGGCGGAAAGGATCGCGGCGTTTCCGGCGAGCGAGGCATACCATTTCAGCGAAAAGCCCGACCAGACGGTCGGCAGTCCGCCTTGGTTGAACGACAGCGCCACCAGTACGGCGATCGGAATGTAGAGGAAGGCGAAGACGAGGACGAGTATCGTTCGCAGGCCGAAGATGCGCGCTGGAGATGAAGTCATGGCTGCCGTCCGATGGTCTGGAGGTGAGCGAGCGGCGAGCGTCCTTCTCCCCGTTTACGGGCAGATGCCGGCAGGCAGATGAGGGGAAGCGCCCAACGTTGCCGGCGTTTGCGCCGCCCCTCATCCGCCCCTGCGGGGCACCTTCTCCCCGTGAACGGGGAGAAGGGAAAGAGAGGCGAGCGCTCAGTCATCGGCGCCTCCTTTCGCTTCGGCGATACGGCCCGCGGCGCGATCGGCAGCCAAGGCCTGCGCCGTCAGCACCAAAAGCATGATGGCGATCAGCGCCATCGCCAGCGCTGCGCCGAACGGCCAGTCATTGGCGGTCAGGAACTGGTCGTAGACAAGATTGCCGATCATCTGGAAGCGGCCGCCGCCGAGCAGTGCCGGCGTGACGAAATTGCCGATCGACAGCACGAAGACGAAGACCGCCCCGGCGGCGATGCCCGGCACCGTCAGCGGCAGTATAACCCGGCGAAATGTGGTCATGGCCGAAGCGCCGAGATCGCGCGAGGCCTCGGCCAGCTCCGGATTGAGCCGCGACAGCGGCGCGTAGCAGGCGAGGATGACGAAAGGCAGGTAATTGTAGACCAGACCGGCGATGACGGCGCCTTCGGTATAGAGCATCGACGGCGGCTCGCCGGTATAGCCGAACCAGCGCAAGAGCTGGGTTATCAGGCCTTCGCGGTTGAGCAGCACGATCCATGCATAGGTGCGGATCAGGTAATTGGACCAGAAAGGCAAGACGGCGAAGAACAGGAACACCGGCTGCCACCGGCGCGGTGCTGCCGCGATCGCATAGGCGGCGGCATAGCCGATCACCACCGCGATCAGCGTTGCCGTGCCGGCGATGCGCGCCGAATTGAGGAAGATGCCGGCATAGAGCGGGTCGAGCACCAGCCCGAAATTCTCCAGCGTGAAGCTGTATTCGATGCCGCCATAAATGCCGCGCCGGAAGAAGGCGAGCGCCAGCACCAGCGCGCATGGCACCACCATCAAGGCGGTGAGCCAGGCCAGCGCCGGCGCCATCAGCAAGGAGGAGCGGGAAGGAGTGGGAAGCGTCACGCTGCACCCCCCTCTGGCCTTCCCTCTTTGTCAAAACTTGGCATCTCTCCCTCAAGGGGGGAGATTAGCAGTTTCGCCCGCATCCCAACCATTCGAGGCGCCGGAGCTTGGCGACAGGTCGCAATCCAGCCGATCTCCCCCCTTGAGGGGGAGATGGCCGGCAGGCCAGAGGGGGGCGTGAAGGAATGCAAGCCTGATTCCAGATGCCGAAACTACTGCGCCGCCTTGATCTCGCTGACGATCTTCGAATAGTCGCGCTGGGCGTCGCCGACGTCGCGCAACTGCTCGAACTTGACCAGTTCGGCCACAGGCATGTTCATATTTGGGAATTTGGCGAGGAAATCCGCCGGCAGGCTTTCCATAGCCGGCTTGTTCGGCACCTTGTAATCGATGTTCTGAGCCGCCCAGGCGTGGTTCTTGGCGTCCAGCATGAAGTTGATGAACTGGAAGGCGGCGTCCTTGTTGGCCGATGCCTTCATCACCACCATCGTATCGACCCACAGGTCCGAGCCTTCCTTGGGTATGGTGTATTTAATCTGCGGATTCTCGGCGATGCCATAGTTGCACCAGCCATCCCATGCCTGCACCATCAGCGCCTCGCCCGAAACCAGCTTCGAATAGAAGGTGGTGTCGTCATAGGCGAGCAAGGTCTTCTTGGCCGAGATCAGCAGGTCCTTGACCTCGGCGAGCTTGGCCGGATCGGTCTCGTTGACCGAATACCCCTTGGCGAGCTGCCCGGCGGCAAGCAGCCAGCGGTCGGTCGCCAGCATCGTGGTCTTGCCCTTGAGCGCCTCGGACGGGGCGAGAAGATCGTTCCAGCTGGCCGGCTCGGTCTTCACCAGATCCGAGCGGTAGCAGAGGCCGGTGGTGCCCCAGGTGTAAGGCACGGAAAAATTGTTGCCGACATCGTGCGGCAGCTTGGCCGCCTCAGGATAGAGATTGGCGAGATTGGGGATCTTGGCGTGGTCGATCGTCTCGATCAGGCCGAGATTGTTCAGCACTTCTGCGAACGGCGAGGAAACGAAGACCACGTCATAGCCCTTGCCGCCCGAAGCAACGAGCTTGCCCATGATCTCCTCATTGGTGGCGTGAACGACGACCTCGCCGGAAACGCCGGTCGCTGCTTTGAAGGCGGCCATGGCGTCCGGCGCCATGTAGCCGTCCCAGTTGGAAATGACGAGGTCGGCGGCGGCCGCCGGCGCCGACAGCGCCATAGCGAGGCCAAGCGCAATCGCGGAAGTTTTTAACGAACGGTGCCGCAGGGTGGTGGCGGTCATGACAGACTCCCATTCTGGTTGATCGTCGAATTCAATCAATCGTCGGACCAGCGCTTGCGACCATGCCGCCGCTTCGATCCTGTTCCCCGGTCTTTTTATTGCCGATTGAACTCACAGTACTATTGCAGAAAAAAGTACGTCAATCCATAATTTGTCAAAATCGCCGCGAAATCCAGCCGATCGCGCCCGCAAGGGCAATCGGTCAAACCGCGGCGGTCGAGCCCGTTCACGAGAAACGCCATGCAAGCCGTTGCCAGACGCCCGCGTACCAATCATCTTGAGCTCGCGCAGCGCATTCTCGACGTGGCCCGGCAGCGCGGCTTCGAGGCTGGCGCCCATCTCCCGGAACAGCAGATCGCCTCGCTCTGCAACGTTTCGCGGACCCCGGTGCGCGCCGCGCTGCGCCTGCTCACCGAAAAAGGCGTCGTACGCTGGGAAGCCGAATCCGGCTATCGGCTGGCCGTCGACCTCACCAAGCAGGCGACCCTTGCCACTGACCTGCCAAGCGCCGAGGAGGACGAACTCGCGGAGATGATCCTGCGCGATCGGTCGGCGCGCCGGCTGGATCAGACGGTGACCGTCGGCGCGTTGATGCGGCGCTACAGTGCCGAACGAAAGACAGTACAAAAAGCGCTAAAGAAACTGACAGACGAAAATCTTCTGGATCGCGCACCGGGACAGTCCTGGCTGTTCAGGCGGGCGCCTGACGATCCAGAGGCACAAGGGGAAAGCTACGAGTTCCGCCTGCTGCTCGAACCCGCCGCCATTCTGGCGCCTGGCTTTCGGCTGGACGGGACCCGCGCGGCAGCCTTGCGCCAGGGCATGGAGGCGCTGCTGGCGCTGCCCGACCCCACATTCGATATCAGAGAGTTCCAGCGGCTGGACATCGACTTTCACGGCATGATCGCCGACGGCTCCAGCAACCGCTTCGTCACCGACGCGCTGTCCGATCATCTCAGGCTGCGCCGGCTGCCGGGGACCTATGCCGGCGTCAACGTCTTCCGGCTGAAGCAATCGCTGCGCGAGCACCTGACCATACTCGACCAACTGGAAAGCCGGCAGTATGAGGTTGCAGCCGATCTGCTTCGCGTCCATCTGCGATTGTCCCGCAGCCAGCGACCGCAGGCGGCCAGTCGCGGCGCCCCCGCATTGTTCGGCATGATCAGCCGGCCGGATTGACGAGGACCACGAGAACCGTGACGCGCAAAACCAGCCCGACTATCGCGTTGTTTCCCGAAGCGAGCTTCGGTGCCGCGCTCAATTGCGTCGGCATCGCGCAGGCCTTGCGCGCAAGGGGTGCGCGGCCGGTGTTCATCTGTCACGCCGGCTTTTCCGGCGTGTTCGCCGACTACGGGTTTCAGGAATACCAGTTGCCGACCGACGATCCGCTGACCGACAGCGAACGCCAGAGCTATTGGCAGGCTTTCGTGCGCCGGCATCTGCCGCATTTCAGGCTGAGCCCGATCGACCAGCTCGAAACCTACGTCGCCCCGACCTGGCAAGCGATCGTCGATACCGCGGTCAATGCCGAGGCGCCGCTGCGCAAATTGCTGACCCGGTTGAAGCCGGACGCCGTGGTGCTCGACAATGTCATCATGTTTCCAGCACTTGCTGCCGCCGGTTGCCCATGGGTGCGCGTCGTCTCTTGCGCCGAGACCGAGCTGCCCGACGCCGATGTACCACCCTATCTGTCCGGTCTCGCCGCCGACGACCCCGATCGCGCGGCCTTCGAGGCGCGCTACCTGGCAGCCGTCGCTCCGGCTCATGACCGGTTCGACCGGCTTCGGACCGACGCCGGTCTTGCACCCTTGCCGAGGGGCCTTTTTCTCGAAGCTTCGCCCGATCTCAATCTGCTGCTGACCCCGACGATCGTGCGCAGGCAGCGCGCCGAGCCGCTCGACCCGGCCCGCTTCGTCTATCTCGAAGGCTGCGTCCGTTCGGAAGGGCCGTTCGACGTGCCGGTCTTTCCACGCAATGACGGGCCGCTGGTCTATCTCAGCTTCGGCAGCCTGGGCGCGATGGATGTCGGCCTGATCGAGCGCATGCTCGCCGTGTTCGACCGGCTTCCGGCCCGCTTCATCGTCAATGTCGGCGGTCTGCGCGACAGCTATCGCGCGGTTCCGGACAATGTCTATCTCGACGCCTGGTTTCCGCAGCCGTCGGTTGTCGCGAAATCCGACCTCTTCATCCATCACGGCGGCAACAACAGCTTTTGCGAAGCGCTGCGTTTCGGCGTGCCGTCGCTGATCATGCCCTATTGCTGGGACGGGCACGACAATGCGCAACGCGCCGAGGAAACCGGCGTCGGCCGCCACCTCAGCCGCGATGGCTGGAGCGACGACGAACTGGAAAATGCCATCCTTGGCCTAATGGCCGATGGCGAGATGCGCTTTCGTCTCAAGGAGAATGCAGCCACCATGGCACGGGCGCCGGGAACCGAAATCGCCGCCGAATCCATTCTCGCCCTCGTAAGGACGTGACCTGATGCTCAACACCACGACAACGGATGCACCGCAAATGACCCCAACGGACGATCCGAAGCGATGGCTGGAGCAGCAGGGGATCAGGGAAGTCGAATGCCTGGTGCCGGACGTGAATGGCGTGTTGCGCGGCAAGGCGTTGCCAACGGCCAAGTTCCTGAAGTCGCTCGAAGACCGCACGCTCTACCTGCCGAGCAGCGCCTTCCTGGTCTGCATAGACGGCCGCTATTCCGGTTCCAACGACGAGGGCTTCGCCTATCAGGATCCCGACATGCGGATGGTGCCGGATGTCGCGACGCTCTGCCTTGCGCCCGGCGCTGGAGCTGAAAAGGCCTATGTCTTCGCCGATGCGTTTCACATGGACGACCGGCCGTGGATGGCCTCGCCACGTCATGTGTTGAGAGCCGTGCTCGATCTCTATCACCAGCGCGGCTGGCGGGCAGTGGTGGCGCCGGAGCTCGAATTCTACCTGACGGCGCCCAATCCCGATCCCGATCGGCCGCTGATCGCGCCGGTCGGGCGCAATGGCCGCTCCGAAACCGTGCAGCACCCCTATGACATGGCGGCGCTGGAGGAATTCGAGCCGGTGATCCAGCGGCTCTACGACTATGCCGCAAAGGCCGGGCTGCCGCTCGATACGCTGATCCACGAGTCAGGCACGGCGCAGTTGGAGATCAATTTCCTGCATGGCGACGCGCTGCCGCTGGCCGACAAGGTGCTGCTGTTCAAGCGGATGACGCGCCAGGCCGCGCAGCAATACGGCATGCATGCGACCTTCATGGCTAAGCCGATCGCCGCACAAGCCGGCAGCTCGATGCATCTCCACATCTCGGTCGTCGACGAGGGAGGGAATAGTCTGTTTGCCGGGCGTGACGATGCCGACACCGAGATGTTCGGGCATTTCATCGGCGGCCTGCAGAAATACATTCCGGAGGTGATGCCGCTGTTTGCGCCGAACGTGAATTCGTTCCGCCGCATCCGGCCGAACCACAGCGCCCCCGCCAACATCGAGTGGTCGCATGACAATCGCTCCTGCGGCCTGCGCGTGCCGGCCGGCGGGCGGGCCGCGCGGCGGGTGGAAAACCGGCTGCCCGGCGCCGATGCCAACCCCTATCTGGCGATGGCCGGCTCGCTGCTCTGCGGCTATCTCGGCGTCGAGGAAAAGCTCTCGCGTTCGCCCGAGGCATCGGGCAACGCCTATCGCAGCAAGAGCACGCTGCCGAAAACCATGGAGGAGGCGCTCGACCGTTTCGCCGCCTGCAGTCCGGTTCGGGACCTGCTCGGCGAGGATTTCGTCCAGACCTATTTGCGCGTCAAAAGCGTCGAGCTCGACCTGTTCCAGAGCGTCGTCACCAGCTGGGAACGCGACCACCTGCTGCTCAAGGTCTGACTATGAGCTTGGATTCTGGGGGCTTCAATTCCGGCCTGGACATCGGCAGATCCTACTATGTCGCGACCGCCAATCCTGCCCCGGATCATTCGGCGCTGCAGGGCGACGTCGACGCCGATCTGGTGGTGGTCGGCGGCGGCTGCACCGGCCTGTCCGCAGCCCTTCATGCCGCCGAGCGCGGGCTGAAGGTGGTTCTCCTCGAAGGCGGCAAGATCGGCTGGGGGGCGTCGGGGCGCAATGGCGGCCAGATCATCCCCGGCCTGCGCAAGGGCGCCAAGGGCCTGGTCAAGCTTTATGGGCCCGAGCGGGCGCGGGCGCTTTTCGCTCTCGCCCTTGAGGCGCGCGGGCTGGTGCTCGACCTGATCGAGCGCCATGCCATCGATTGCGACCTCCGGCTCACCGGCCATCTGGCCGGTGCGATAAACGGCTCCGACCTCCGCGACCTCGAGGAAGAGGCCGAGTGCCTTGCCGTCGTGATGAACTTTCATGACGTCGAGATGCTGTCTGCAGCGCAGGCGCGTGAAATGGTGAACACGCCCTATCACGGCGCCATGTACGAGAAACTCGGCGGCCATATGCATCCGCTGAACTACACGCTGGGTCTTGCCCGCGCCACGGCAGCGGCAGGCGTCACCATCCACGAGAATTCGGTGGCGCTGCGGCTGGAGCGGGAACCTTCCATCCGGGTTTCCACGGCCAAGGGCACGGTCCGGGCCCGGCATGTCGTGTTGGCCGGCGACGCCCTGCTTCAGGGGCTCGAACCGCGCGTCAACAGCCGCATCATGCCGGTCGGCAACTACATCATCGCCACCGAGCCGCTTGACGACACCAGCGACGTCATCCCAAGCAATGCCGCCGTTTCCGACACACGCTTCGTCGTCAACTACTACCGGCTGTCGGCCGACGGCCGCCTGCTGTTCGGCGGTGGCGAGCGCTACACGCCGTCGCCGCCCGCCGACATTGCCGGCTTCGTGCGGCCGCATATGGAAAAGACCTTTCCGCAATTGCGCGGCCGCCGCATCGAGCATGCCTGGGGCGGGCTGGTCTCGGTGACGACATCGCGCCTGCCGGATGTCGGCCACTATGGCGAGGTCTATTTTGCGCATGGCTATTCAGGCAAGGGCGTGATCCTGTCGACGCTGTCGGGAAAGCTGCTTGCCGAGGCGATCACCGGCGATGCGTCGCGGCTCGATCTGTTTTCGACGCTGAGGCCAATGCCGTTTCCCGGCGGTACCGCACTGCGCGGCCCGCTCTATGTCCTCGGCATGCTCTGGTACGCCATGCGCGACCGCATCAAGCATTGAGCAAGCGATCCACTGCCGCCGTGGTCTTGCGACGGAGGGCGGCAACGCAGCTTCGCGACAAATTTGACCATGTGGACAAAGGTCGGACGCCGTTCCATAGTTCCCTCGCCTGACATCCAAAGAAACAGCCGGCTCGACACGGCGCCAATCAGAGGGGCATGCAATGGAAAACGGGAAGAGCAAAATCCAGTCGAAACGCGAAGGACTTTCGCGACGCAATTTGCTGGAACTCGGCGCGCTCGGCCTGGCGGCAGCCATGCTGCCGGGCAGTGCCTTGGCGCAGGACAAGAAGCTGAAGGTGGCGGCGATCTTCGCCACGCCGACCGAGGAGCCATGGGTCCACCAGATCCATGTCGCCCTGCAGAGGGCCGAAAAGGAACTCGGCATCGAGTACAAATGGTCGGAGAAGGTGCAGACGGCCGATTTCAGCCGTGTGATGCGCGAATATGCGCAAGGCGGCTATGAGCTGGTGCTGGGCGACGCGTTCGCTGCCGAACGCGAATCCCGCCGCACCGCTAAGCAATTTCCGAAGGTCGCCTTCCTGTTCGGCTCCGGCGCCGGGCCGGCCGAGCCGAATTTCGCTGTCTTCGACAACTGGATCCACGAGCCCGCCTATCTCTCCGGCCTGATCGCCGGAAAGATGTCGAAATCAGGCACGATCGGCGCCGTTGCGGCGATGGGCATTCCGGAAGTGAACCGGCTGGTCAATGCCTTCTTTGCCGGCGCCCGCGAGGTCAATCCTGACATCAAGAGGAAGGTCGCATTCATCGGCTCCTTCTTCGACCCGCCCAAGGCCAAGGAAGCGGCTATCGCCCAGATCGACGCCGGCGTCGACGTGATCTATGCCGAACGTTTCGGCGTCATCGAAGCGGCGGTCGAGAGGAAGATCCTCGCCATCTCCAATATGTCCGACCAGTCCAACCTCGGCCCGGACACGGTGATCACGGGTCCGGTCTGGGATATGTATCCGACGGTCGAGCATGCGATCAAACTGGTCAAGGCCGGCGTCTTCACCGCGCAGGATTACGGCGATTTCTCGCGCATGGCCAAGGGCGGCTCCTTTCTGGCGCCCTATCACAAATTCGACAAGACGCTGCCCGCCGACGTCAAGGAACTGGTCGAGAAGAAAAAGGCCGAAATCCTCGACGGCAATTTCCGTGTCGTCGTCGACGAGAACACGCCGGTTTCGGATTGAGCGGTCTTTTGGGGTTGGCGCTGCACCCCCCTCTGGCCTGCCGGCCATCTCCCCCTCAAGGGGGGAGATTGGCAGCTTCGCCGACAGCGCTTCTTTTTCAGCGTTGACGATTTGCGAAAGCTGAGGTGACGTCCAATCTCCCCCCTTGAGGGGGAGATGGCCGGCAGGCCAGAGGGGGTGCAGCGCCTCCCGTCGATCAAAAGCTGAATCGTAGACCCAATTCCAAATCAGGAGCACCCTCGCCTTTGCCTGCCCCTCTCATCGAAATGCGCGGCATCTCCAAGAGCTTCGGCGCCGTCATGGCGAACGAAGCCGTCGATCTCAGCGTCGCGCCGGGCGAGATTCTCGGGCTGCTCGGTGAAAACGGCGCCGGCAAGACGACGCTGATGAACGTGCTGTTCGGCGCCTATGCGTCCGACGCCGGCGAGATCCTGGTTCAGGGCCGGCCGGTGACGATCAACAGCTCGGCCGATGCGCTCGCCGCCGGCATCGGCATGGTGCACCAGCATTTTCACCTGGCGCCGCGGCTTTCGGTGCTGGAAAACCTGCTGATCGGCATTCCCGGCAAATCGGGCCGGATCGACCGCGCCGGCGGGCTGGCGCGACTGGCGGATATCGGCCGCCAGCATAGCCTCACGCTCGATCCGGATCGTCCCGTCTCGGCGCTGTCGATCGGCGAGCAGCAGCGGCTCGAAATCGTCAAGGCGCTGTTTCGCGGTGCAAGGCTGCTGATCCTCGACGAGCCGACGGCGGTGCTGGCGCCGACAGAGGTCGACGGGCTGTTTTCGGCGCTGCGGTCGATGACGGCCCAGGGTCTCGGCATCATCTTCATCTCGCACAAGCTCAACGAGGTCAGGGCGTTGACCCATCGCTGCGTCGTGCTGCGGCACGGCCGCGTAACCGGGCGCGTCGATGCACCTGCCAGCACGACATCCTCGGAGATGGCGCGGCTGATGTGCGGCCACGAGATCGTTCCGCCGGCCAGGGGACCGTCGACACCGGGTGCCGCGGTGCTGACCCTGGACGGCATCTCGACGTCGCGCCATTCCGGCATGGCGCTGCGCAATGTCTCGCTTTCGGTGCGCGCCGGCGAGATCCTCGGCATTGCCGGTGTCTCGGGCAACGGCCAGCGGGCGCTTGCCGAGGTGATCTCCGGCGTTCGCGCGCCCGATGCCGGGCGGATGACGATAGCCGGCAAAGCTGTCTCGCGGTTCTCGCCGCGCGAGGTGCAGGCGCTCGGTCTCGGGCGCATCCCGGAAGACCGCATGACGACGGGACTGGTCACCAACCTGCCGCTTGCCGATTCGATGGTGCTGCCGCGCATCGGCACCGGGGCGTTCAGCCGCAACGGTCTGCTCAGGCCCGATGCGATCCGCGCCTTCGCCGAGGCGCAGATCAAGGCCTATGACATACGCTGCCCCGGGCCGATGACGCGTGCCGGAGCGCTGTCCGGCGGTAATCTGCAAAAGGCGCTGCTGGCGCGCGAACTCGCCTTCGACCCAAAGGTGCTGATCGTGTCGCAGCCGACGCGCGGCCTCGACATTGGTGCGGCGCGCTTCATCCACGAAAAGTTCCTCGACATGCGCGCCAGGGGCTGCGGCATCGTCGTCATCGGCGAAGATCTCGAAGAGCTGCTGATGCTCTGCGACCGTATTGCGGTGATGTATGAGGGGCGCATTGTCGGCACGCTGGACAGCGCCGACGCCACCATCGCGCGGCTCGGACTGATGATGACCGGAGCGGGGGGCGATAGTTGATGTTCCGCCTCGAAGCCCGCACCTCAACGCCCGCCTGGTTCAACCTGGCTCTGCCGTTGCTGGCCATCGGCGCGACATTGGTGCTGTGCAGCGGCCTCATCGCCCTGGCCGGCGCCGGGGTGATCGAGGCCTATGGCGTGATGTTCTCGGCGTCGCTGGGCGACAGCTACGCGATCACCGAAACGCTGGTGCGTGCAACACCGATGATCTTCACCGGCCTTGCCGTGGCGGTCGCCTTCCGCGCCAAATTCTGGAATATCGGCGCCGAGGGGCAGCTGCTTGCCGGCGCGGTGGCGAGCTGTGCCGTCGGCGCCATCCCGATGCCGGGGCCGCTCGCCATGCTGCTGATGGCGCTCGCCGGCGCCGCCGCCGGCGCTACGGTCGCCCTGGTCCCGGCAACGCTGCGGGTGAAATTCAAAGTCGATGATGTCGTTAGTTCACTGCTGCTCAACTCGGTCATCTTCTACGCGTTGATGGCGCTGATCGAAGGCCCGTGGAAAGACAGTTTCAGCGGGTACCCGATCTCGCCGCCGATCGAGGATTCAGCCAATTTCCCGGTGCTGCTCGAAGGCACGCGGCTGCACCTCGGCGTCGTGGCGGCGTTCCTGGCCGCACCGGTCATCTGGTTCCTGATCATGCGCACGACGCTCGGCTTCAGGATCAGGGTGATCGGCGAAAATCCCGAGGCCGCGCGCTATGGCGGCATCCATGTCGAGCGGGTGCTGATCTCGACGGCGCTGCTGTCCGGGGCGCTCGCCGGGCTTGCCGGCGTCAGCGAAGTCGGCGGCGTGCATTTCCAGGTGATGAGCGACATCTCGCCGGGCTATGGCTATTCCGGCATCGTCGTCGCCATGCTGGCGAGGCTCAACCCGCTTGGTGTGATGCCGGCGGCGCTGTTCCTCGCCGCCGTCATGACCGGCGCCGAGGCGATGTCGCGGGCCACCGGCGTTCCGGCCTTCCTCAGCGACGTCATCCAGGGCACCGCGCTGCTCGCCATGCTGGTGGCGCTGCTGTTCACGGTCTATCGCATCCGCCGCGTCGGAGCCGCATGATGAGCGTCGTGCTCGAACAGATTTTTCAGGTCGGCTTCCTCGCCGCGATCATCCGCATCGCCACGCCTTTGGCTTTCGCGACGCTGGGCGAGATGTTTTCGGAGCGGGCCGGCGTGCTCAATCTCGGCATCGAAGGCATCATGCTGTTGTCGGCGATGACCGGCTTCACCGCGACCAGCCTCAGCGGCAGCCTGTGGCTCGGCGTGCTTGCGGCGGTGCTGACCGGTGCGCTGATGGGTGCCGTGCATGCGCTGTTCACGGTGGCTCTCGGCCTCAGCCAGCATGTCTGCGGCATCGGCGTGACGCTGTTCTCGTCGGGCCTCGCCTATTTCCTTTACCGGCTGATCTTCGGCCAGCAATCGGTGCCGCCCAGCATCAAGAGTTTCGAAACGCTGCCGATCCCTGTTCTCTCCGACATCCCGGTGCTCGGACCAGCCGTGTTCAACCAGTTTTCGCTGGTCTACATGGCGATGGCAGCCGTTCCCCTTGCCGCCTTCGTGCTCTATCGGACTCCATGGGGCCTGTCGGTGCGCATGGTCGGCGAAAATCCGCGCGCCGCCGATTCGGCCGGCGTCGGCGTCATCGCCACTCGCTTCCAGGCGGTGATCCTTGGCGGTGCCCTGATGGGGCTGGCCGGGGCTTTCCTGTCGATGGTGCAGTTCAACGCCTTCACCTTCGGCCTCGTTTCCGGGCGTGGCTGGGTGGCGATCGCGCTCGTCGTCTTCGGCCGCTGGGATCCCTGGCGTTCGGCAGGGGCCGCCCTGCTGTTCGCCTTCGTCGACGCCCTGCAACTGCGCATGCAGGCGAGCGGGCTCGGCCATATCCCCTATGAGGCGTTCCTGATGCTGCCCTTCATCTTCACAATCGTCGCCATGGCGGTGATGTCACGCAACGCCGTCGCGCCTTCGGCGCTGCTCAAGCCGTTCCGCCGCGAAGAACGCTGACAGGGCGGGGAAGGGAATTCTCAGCCACCGCTTAGCGCCCGCATCACATTCGGCAGCGCCGGCAGCGTCAGCAAAACCGTGCCGGCAAGCCAGATCGACGCGACAACGATGCTTCTGGGGCGCGCCGACCAGCGTTCATAGAGAGCGGCCGGGATGCCGGCGAGCATGATGGTCATCGTCGACAGGATCAGCGCACTTGCCATGTAGACGATCTGACTCAGGGGAGGCGCCCAGCCCGGATACCAGACCGGATAGAACAGGAACACCATCAGCACCCACGGTGAAAAGATGCCGTTGACGATGGCGACCGCCATGACCGGCACAAGAGCGTTTTTGTCCATTGCCTCAACCCCCCTGCGAAGCCATCGGCGCAATGCCGAAATTGATCAGCAAGACGAGATAGAACACGCGCAAGGCCATAAGCCAGAGCACGCTGAAGGCGATCACCACCGGCTGGGTCAGGATCGACGGCGTAATGGTCCGCACGACCCGCAGGAACGGGTCCGTGACAGTCTTGAAGAAGCGCCAGATGTAGTTGTCCCAGCTTTCGGGCACGAAAAAACCGAGCACGAGGCGACCGATCAGCGTGTACATCAGCGCGGCAAGGACGAAATTCGGGATGTGGAAATACCAATAGGACCAGAAATCGTTCATGGGGGGGTTCCAAGCAGCGGCGGCGCCGCGTTATGCCAGCGACGCCCCCGAAATGAAAGCGGGGTCCGTCACCGGACCCCGCCTTGAGCGCCGATCGCTATGCGCGATCAGGCAGTCTTTTCTTCCATCATCTGCTTGCCGCGCGGCACGCGGATTTCCTCGATGAAATCCTGCATATCCCGGGACGGCGCCCTGGTGAGAAGGCTGACGATGATCATCACGGCGAAGCCAACCGGCAGTCCGAAGGCCGCCGACGAAATGTTCTTCACGCCCCACCACAGTTCCATATTCGGCGTCGCCTTGTCGAAGTCGGCGCCGTACTGGGTCATGACAAGGTAGAAGATGGTGATGCTGAAGCCCGCGATCATGCCGGCGACCGCACCGGCCGAGTTCGCCCGCTTCCACCAGACGCCGAGCACCAGCGCCGGGAACAGCCCGCCGGCGGCAAGCGAAAACGCCCACGACACCATCGACAGGATGTCCGACGGCTTGGTCGACGCGACGTAGGCGGCCAGCACGGCGACCATAACCAGCAGGATGCGGGACACGATCAGGCGCCGCGACGTCGGCGCATTCTGGTCGATCATCCTGTAGTAGATGTCGTGGCTGAGCGCGTTGGCGATGGCCAGCAGCAGGCCGTCCGCCGTCGACAGCGCGGCGGCAAGACCGCCGGCGGCGACGAGGCCCGAGATGACGTAAGGCATGCCGGCCATTTCCGGCGTCGCCAGCACGATCATGTCGGCGTTGAGGTTGATGTCGGCAAACGAAAGTGCCGTCACGCCCTTTTCGGCGCAGGCCGCGACGATCGCCGCGGAGTCTGTCGCCGCCTTGCCGCAGATCTGCACGAGCGTATTGTCGGCAGCGGCCCAGCGCATCATCCATCCGGCTTTCTCGGCGATGTTCTCGGGCGTCAGACCCGACGCCACCAGGTCGAGCATCGTCCACTTGGCGAACGCCGCATAGGCAGGCGCGGTGAAGTAGAGGATGAAGATGAACAGCAGCGACCAGGCGACCGAGACACGCGCTTCACGCACCGACGGGGTGGTGAAGTAGCGCATCAGGACATGCGGCAATGACGCCGTTCCGACCATCAGGCAGAGGATGAGCAGGAAGTAGTTCTTGGCATCGTAGCCGCCATGCACGAATGGGGTGATGTGATGCACGGTGATGCCCTGCGCCGTCTCAAGCGCGGTGATGTTCGCCAGCGCCTGGCCTTGCATCAATTGTGGGATCGGCACGCCGGTTTTAACCGTCGACATCCAGATGACAGGGATGAGATAGGCGATGATCAGCACGATGTACTGGGCGACCTGCGTCCAGGTGACGGCGCGCATGCCGCCCAACATGGAGCACACCAGGATGCCGGCCAGACCGACATAGACCGCGACATTGAAGTCGATGCCAAGGAAGCGGGCCGAGATCAGCCCGGTGCCGAAAATCTGCGCGACGACATAGGTGAACGAGCAGGAGAACAGAACGATCACGCCGATGAAGCGGGCAAGATTGCCGCCGTAGCGCGCCGACAGGAAGTCGGGAACCGTGTAGGCGCCGAACTTGCGCAGATAGGGCGCAACGAGGATGGCCACGAGCACGTAGCCGCCGGTCCAGCCGAGCACGAAACCGAGGCCGTCATAGCCGAGCAGATAGAGTGAGCCGGCCATGCCGATGAAGGAGGCCGCTGACATCCAGTCGGCGCCGGTCGCCATGCCGTTGTAGAGCGCCGGTACGCGGCGCCCGGCGACGTAATATTCACCGACGTGCATGGTGCGGCTCAGGATGCCGATCACCGCGTAGATGACGATGGTAAAGCCCATGAACAGGTAGCCGATGACAACATTTTCGACGCCCATGGCGCTCAAGATGGCCATCAGGATGATGAAGGCTATGAAGCCGCCGGTGTAGATGCCGTAGATGCGGCCGAGATTGGAGGTGAAGTCGCCTCCGCCTGCGGTGGTAGATGTCGTGTTAGCCATTGACGTTCCCCCGATCAATCTTCATGGACGCCATGCTCTTCGTCGATCGCGTTCTGGCGCCGTGCGAACCAGAACAGCATGACGACGAAGGCGATGAGCGAACCCTGAGCGGCCATGTAGAAGCCGAGCGGAAAACCAAAAATGACGATGCTGTTGAGTTGCTCCACGAACATGTGGATGACGTAACCGAAGAATACCCACAGGCCCAGCATGGTGAACATGAGGCCCTTGGTCTTGTTCCAATAACTTACGCGGTCTGGCGTCGCCATAGCTTGAACCCTCCCTTGGTTGGCAGCTTGCGAACCGTCTCGACCGCAAGGCGCCGTTTAAAGCTTGCCTCTTCCGCTGACGCGGAAGCCCTCCGGCATAGGTCGCGGCCAGGTATAGAATCAGCCGACCGTAACTTTGTATGAGTATCACTTCTTGTCGCGCCTGTTCATACGACTTTAGAATCGGTGAGAGGACTGGAGAATCGGTGGGAGGACTTGATTCGGTAAGAGGGCTGGCGGTGCGGCGTCGCGAGGGCTAAACGGTCAATATCGGTTGGAACAAGACCGAAGGGAGAGCGCCATGGGCCTGCTGAACAATTTGTTGCCCGAGTTCCTGCGCAAGCCGCAGCCGATCGTCAGCGTCGGCGAACTGGCTGACTTCATGGATTCTCGCGCCGCCTTCCTGGCCCAGAAAAGCATCGTCGAGTTCTGCCGCGTCAGGGCAGGAGTCTACTGGCAGAAGCTGTTCAGCGAGAAGGAGTTCCAGGCGGCGCTCAACCATTCACGCTGGCGCGCCTACCCTGCGTGTTACGCCATGATGGCGGAAATGGTGGAGGGTGCGCTGCGCCAACCCGCCGGCTTGCGCCAGCGAGGCCTGCCGGCGGCGCTGGAAAAAGTCGCCCTGGCAAGCTTCTCCAAATATGCCGTTCCGGCGGGCTCGCCCGCCACTTTCTGGGAGGACGCCGCCGAGCTTACACGTCAGCGCCTCGCCGCCACCCAGATCGGCCCGCCGCGGCCGGTGCGCGAGATCCCCGAGCCGCTGGCGCGAACGGTTTTCGAGATGGTCCCGATCCACCCCAATCTGCTGACCAACGATTACGACTATATCTTCAACTTCCTGAGAATGAATCTGCTGCGCGCGCATGAGGATTTCCTGGTGCAGGCCGACCGCAGCGCCCTCGTCGACCAACTGCTTGGCGCCGCGCGCAGCTGAGTTTGTTTACTGTCCGAGCGTCGCCGGCGATGCGAACATCAGGTCCCGCACCAGGTCGGGTGCCGACTGAAGGCGCTTGATGAGGCTCTTGAGCTGTGCCTGCTGATCGCGCGCCAGCGCATTGATCTCGACGCGGTTGGATGCCGGTATACCGGCGTAGATGTCACGCGTCTGCTGAGCGAGCAGCAAGCCGACCAGCATGGCGTGGCCGGCCAGCATCGCCTTCATGTCGGGCTCGCCGCCAATATCCAGGGCGATCAGTTGCTCGAGCCGGGCACGCGTGCTCCGCTCGCGGATGCCGTGGCGAATTGCAAGCGTGCGTGCGGTCGCGACGATTGGAAAAAGGCCATGCTTCTTGATGTCCAGCCGGCCATTTTCAAGCTGAAAGCCGCCAAAGACAGTGAAGGGACTGCCGGTCGTCATCTGCTCGCCGAGCAGCTTCGCGAACACCGGCTCGGCGTGGGCACGGTCATAGGCATATTCGATGAACTGCGCGGCCAGCGTGGTGTCGCCATGCACCGGCCGCAGGTCGTAGACGATATCGACGTTGAGCAGGTCCTGAGGCCGCAGGCGACGAACCCAATCCTCGACGCGCCGCTTCCAGGTGGAGAGGCTACCGCGGAAGGCGGCATTCGAGGCCATTACCCCGCCTTTGCAATACGGCACGCCCGAGATGTCGAGCATGTCGGCGAGCCTGGCGCCGAGATTCTGGAACCAGCTGTCTTCGGGTCCATCCGGCTCGCCATCTGCGAAGACGATTGCGTTGTCCTGGTCGGGGGCCATCAGGCTTTCGCCACGGCCGCCTGAGCCGAGCACGAGCACGGCATAGGCGCAGGGCGGCGGGCCGTGACCTTCGATCTGCATCTGCTGTTCGGCAAGCACGGCGGCGCGGCGGGTAAGCGAGCAAAGTTCGTCGCTGATGATTTCCGCCACCACGCGCGGGTCGATTGCTTCGCCGAGGAGCGAACGTACCACGCCCGGCAGCATCGACCAGCTGGCCGCCAGTTCGGCGCCATCCCTGGCATGTTCGATCGTGTCGTCGAGATCGATGGCAGCGGCGGCGCGGAGCCTCAGCAGGTCACGCGCCGAAAGCACGCCGACCAGCATGCCGCCGTCGTCGCGGACGACGAGGTGGCGGACTTTCAGCCGATCCATGCGGCCGATCGCCCGGTAAGCGAAGGCGGCGGCGCGGATGCTTATCAGCGGTCGCGTTGCGAGGCTTGCGACCGGCATGTCAAAAGCCCGCTCGGCGTCGGACGACATGCGGCGCAGCAGGTCGCGCTCGGTAACGATACCATAGTTCTCGATCGCTTGATCCGGCGTTCCACGCTCCGACACGAGGACCGAGCTGATCTTGCGCTTGACCATGAGGTCGATGACCTGCCTTGTCGGTTTGGTCGACTTCACCACGACTGGCGGGCTGCTCATGAGGCTGCCGACGCGATGGCGATAGGCATAGGGATCAACCGGCTGAAACGCCGGAGCCTGGGGTCGCGACACCGGCTCGGCCCAGCCGGCGCGATGGCCGGCTTCGAGAGCGTCCGAAAGGACAAGGCAGGCAACCTCGGCCTCTCCAAGTGTTCGGATGTTGCGTTTGCGCAACTCCGGAATCAACGCGGCATAGATGTCTCCGGCCGCAATCGCATCGCCCAGAGCCGAATGCCGGCCGGTTATCTCCAGGCGAAGCCATCCGGCGATCGTTTCCAGCGAATGGTCTGCCAGATTGGGATTTGCTATGGTTGCAAGAAGCCGGACGCACAGCGCCCGAGGCTTTTTCCAGGGCAATTGGGCGCGTCGGCATTCGCGCTCCAATACCGCCAGGTCGAAGCCGATCGAATGGCCGACGAGGATGCGGTCGCCGACGAACTCCTGGAATTGTGCCCATGCATCCGGGAAGCTGCCGGCTCCGTCAACATCGGCATCGGTGATGCCGTGGACGAGCGAAGCCTCGGACGGGATTGCTTCACCGGGATCGATGAGGAGATCGAGCTGAGTTTCCCGGACGACCTTGCCATGCGCGATGCCGATCGCGCCAATCTGGACCACGCGCGCCTTGGTGGCGTCGGGCCCGGTTGTTTCGGTGTCGACGGCGGCAGCCGCAATTGCTATCAGCGGTGTCGCGCCGCTCGCCGGCTTCAATTCCGTCTCCTTCGGCATAGCCGATAGCCTTCCTCTGCCGGATGTCTTGCCCAGACAACGCCTGTCCTAGACAGCGCCTGTCGATGCCGGAAAGGTTCGATTCTGCTTTGCCATGCAACATAGAGCGCGCCGGGCGGGCCGTGTCGATGGCCGTATTTCAGGCTGTTGGGTTCGCAAAGTTGCGCTGGGGAGTTGCGCGCCTGCACGTCCAGGCGGCACATTCGCCTTAAAGTGATTTGATACGGTCGCAGCGCTCGCACATTGTCGGCGAGCTTGCTGCCGAGGGCGCCGATGGATGAGATCAGGCGGGTTGCTGTGGGGTGCATCGGGCGCGCCGTCATGTTCGGCTCGCTTGCCATTGGCTGTGTCATGGTCGGATTCTCCTTCAACCCGGTGTCTGCATTTCGCTCCGGCGCGTTCCTCACGCTGACCATGGTTCTGGCGCTGATGTGGAAAGCCACGACCGCAGCGTTCAAAAATCCCAAGCACACCGAAGTCTGGCTCTACCTCGATGAGAAATCGCGCCCAGCCGATGCCTCGGCACGACGGGTGTTCGGCACCATCATGGGCGACGTTTATAGACTCTACGCCCGGATCGCGCTCGGCGTCGCGGTCGGGTTCTTCCTTGTGTCGCTCGTGCTGATGCTGTTCGGCCTGGAAGCTTACAGGCCGCCCGCCAACTAGGCGGCCGCTCCGCCCATCCCTGCCCGCCCGCACGACCGGGCGTTTTGCCACCGGGCCGATCGGCCTCGGAAAGTGCCGCGCTAAGCAGCAAACAAACCAAATTGTCCTCAGGTTGGAGAAAAACATTCTAAGGATCGCTGGAAAATAGCACTCGACAAAGTCTACTGATTTAATAGATTAACCGCCGAGACGGAGGTCGATATGTCCTATTTCCAGAACGCCCACACTGCCCGCAAAGGCCAAAGGCTCGGTTCTGACCAGACTTGGCGGCCAGCCTATGAGGGCGCCTTTGCCTATCTCGTCTTTGCCCTTGCGTTCGTGTTCACCGGGGCGGTCGTTCTGGGTTTTGTTCCCTGACTATGGAGCCCGCGAGTCATCGGGCCTGACTAAAGGGATAGCTGTCTGCCGTTTCGCGATATCGGAGTTGAATGAACCGAGTCCCGGTGCGCTTTCGCGCGCTTGACCCCAACGTGATGGAGGAGATGGCAATGCCGTTCGAGTTCACGCATGTTCCCGGTAAAACTCACCCGGCCGACCCAACCGCGCCGTTTTTCTACGATTTCGCGGAAACCGCGACAAAGCTGTCGCTGATCGAGGACATCGGTTTCCAGAAAATCGTCGTCGACGATCCGGCTGGGCTGCTGACCAATATGGATATTGCCGCCCGGGCGCTGGACCGCACTTCTTCGCTCGAGATCGTTCTCACGCATTGGGCTGGTGTGATCGACCCGACGGTGGCGGCACGGCAATTGGCGGCCCTCGACGCGAAAAGCGGCGGTCGGCTGTCGCTCAGGATGCTCAGCGAGCCGCTGAACGACGATGATGCCGAAACGCGTCCGGTCGGTCATACGGTCGTCTGGCAGCGCGTCGATGAATATCTGGTGCTGCTGAAACGGTTGTGGTCGAACGACAGGCCGTTCGACCATGAAGGCGCCTTCTACAGCGTCAGCGGCGGCTATGTGCCGCGCAAGGGGCCGCGTAGCGCCGGCGTGAGCGTCCGCATGGGGGGACGGTCCGGAACGGCGCTCAGGGTCGCCGGGCGGCATGCCGATGTCTTCGAGCTGACGCCGGGTTCGCTCGACGAGATCCGGCAACTGATGGAGCGGGTGCGCAATGCCGCCGCCGAACACGGTCGGGCCGGCAAGCTGCGTTTCGCGCTTCCCGTCCGGATCCGTTCGGAGGGCAACGCTTCCGGCCAGAAGGCGGTCGAATTTGTCGGACCGCCGGCACAAGTCGCGCTTTCCCTGCTTCCTTATGCTGCCCTGGGAATCGAGGAATTCATGATCGTCGGCGTCGACAGGCCACGCGAGATCGCAATGGCTGGCCGTGAAACGATCGCGCTGCTGCGCAACACTCTGGCGCGCCGCGAGGCTCCACCGCCCGGGGCGTTTGCGCCTCGCGTGATCCGCGAAGCACGCGCCGGCTGAGCGCGTGCTATGCGCTTTGTGGCCGCCAACCCGAAGCGCGTGGCGGGGCCGCTCATTGCCGGCCTTTCCACATCAGCACCATGAAGTAAGGCCCGCCAACCAGGGCAGCTAGCAAACCCGCAGGAATCTGCCACGGGAAAATCAGCATCCGGCCGGCCCAGTCGGCGGAAACAAGCATCATGCCGCCAAGCATCGCCGATGCGAAAAGCTGCGGCAAGGCGCGTCGAAAGCCGAGCATGCGGGCCAGGTGCGGCGCCATCAATCCGACGAAGCTCAGCGGCCCGATGACCAGCGTGGCTATTGTCGTCGGCACCGAGATAAGCACCAGGAGCACGACCCGCACGCGAAACAGGCCAAGCCCGAGCCCGCGCGAGGCGGCTTCTCCAAGCGGCAGGATTTCCAGCCAGCGGCTGGTGAGGGGCACGATGGCGAGCAGAGCAGTCGCCGCCACGGCGGCGATTGTGGCATCGGCGGCGGTGGCCCGGTAGGTGGAGCCGGACAGCCAGCCGATCAGCGTATCGAGCCGAGGATCGCCGCTGGCGAGCATCACCGCCGAGAATGCCGACGCCATCGTCGCCACGGCGACGCCGGAAAGCAGCAACCGATCAGGCGCGAGGGGCTGCTGGCGGCCGGTCGGCGAAACCATCGCCAGGCTGACCAGCGCCCCGACGAGACCGGCCGCGATCATCGCCGGACGGTTGACACCAGAAGTCGCGACGAAGAGCAGCAGTATGCCTAGCGAGGCGCCGCCTGAGATACCCAGCACCTCGGGCGCCGCCATCGGATTGCCGGTCATCCGCTGCATCAGCGTGCCGACCACGCCCAGCATCATACCCGCGCAAACCGCGACGGCGATGCGAGGCGCCCTGAGCGGCAGCAGGTCGGCAAGTTCGGCGGCCGAGGCGACGTGCCAGCCGGCCGCGCCTCGCCCGACAACAAGCGCGGCGCAGAGAAGAAGCGCCATCGCGATGAGCCCGAGCAGCAGATAGGCCCACCCGCTGCGCCTGCGCACGGAAGCCAGCATGGTGCCGTCCCGGTCCGGGCTGGTGCGCAATTTCGGCAGGAGAAGAAACAGCAGCGGCGCACCGAGGAAAGCAGTCGCCACGCCTGCCGGGATTTCGGAGGTAAACGGCAGGACCTGCACCAGCCGGTCGGTCAGCCACAACAGCATGGCGCCCGCAAGCGGCGCCCAGATCATGCGCTGGCGCAGGGTCCGTGCGCCGGCGAGCCTGACCAGCGCCGGCGCCGCAAGCGCCACGAAGCTGATGACGCCGACGGCTGCGACCACCATGCTGCTCAGCCCGACGGCGACGGTCATCCCGGCCAGCCGTGTCACTACGGGTTTCGTGCCGAGGCTTTCGGCTCCCTCGTCGCTCAGGTCGAGAAGCCGCAGTGGCCGGAGCAGAAGGAAGGCAGCAATGCCGGCCGTCGCCAGCCATTGCGCGAACCCGAGCACCACGGCATCGCCGTTCTGGATCAGCGAACCGCTCTGCCAGATGAAGAGTTCCTCGGAATATTCGCGGTTGGCCGCCATCAGCAGGGCGCTCGCCGAACTGCATGTGAGGCTGACCACCAGGCCGGAAATGATGATCGCGACCGGCGAGAAACTCCGGCCCCGGGCCAGAGCCAAAACCGCCAGCGTCGACAGGGCGCCGCCGGCGAGCGCCACCCATTCGCGACCTTGCTCCAGCAGCCACGGCGCGTAGAGCGTGGCGATCGTCAGGGCGATGGTGGCGCCTGCATTGGTGCCGATGGTCGTCGGCTCGGCGAGCGGATTGCGCAGCAGTTGCTGGAGCAGCGTGCCGGTCAGGCCGAGCGCCGCGCCGGCCAGCAGACTGATCGCCAAACGCGGCAGGAAGGCATGCCGGTAAAGCAGCTGCCGCGGATCGGCAAAGTCGGTCGCCCCGAGCGACTGCCACCACATGTCGGCGGGCAACAGGCGCAAAAGCCCGGCAGCGGTGAGATAGGCGGCGAGCACCGCCGGCACGCCGACGAGGGCGACGAGCATCCCTGCCTTGAAACGAGCACGATGGCCGGCCGTGGACTGCATGATGGTCATGCCCGGGCCAAAAACGTCGCAAAACGGGCAGCGGCTGCTAGCCCGCCGAACGGCCATACCGGCGGGATTGTCCTGACGTTGCCGGCCTTGACGCAGGGAAGGTTCGCCCAGAGGCTGCTCTGGTCGATCCTGATCTTCACATGCGGCGGGATCGGATCGAGCGAAATCACGCGGGCCTCGCCGATCGCAACCAGCTCTTCGATGCCCAGCATGGAAAAGCCCCAGCTATCGGTCGGCGCCGTCCAGGCGTTGGTGAGGCTCAACCTGTCGAGCACGTCCTGGAACAGACTGCCCTTGCCGTAGACACGGACGTGACGATCGTCGAACATGCTGACCACCGCGAGCGGCTGGTCTGCCCGCCCTGAAAACTGTGCCCTGATCTGGGCGATTGCCGCCGCCGTTTCCTGGATGAGGCGCTGAGCCTCAGCCTCGCGGCCGAGCTTTGAGCCAAGTTTCAGCGTTTCAATCTCGGCCTGGCGATAAGGCGCTTCGGTGCCATCGTAGAAGGGCACGGTGTGCAGTGGCGCGATCCGCCTGAACGGAGCTTCGTCCAACCCATAGCCATAGGCGCCGGTGATAAGGTCGGGCTTGAGTTCGAGGAGCAGTTCGAGATTGGGCTCGCCGCGCGAGCCGAGATCGAGGCAGCTGGCGGGAAGAGCCGGACCCGCGACCCAGTCGCGGTAGCCCTTGGTATCGGCGACCGCCACCGGGCCGATCCCGAGCGAGACGACCATCTCGGCCGAGGTCCACTCAAGGCAGGCGATCCGCGGCTGCCGCGCCGCATGCGCCGGGTCGCCGCGCAGGCCGAGGCTCGTCGCGGCCAGGCCGGCCAGGCACCGGCGCCGCGTCAGTGGCGCCAATTGGGTCCGGGCCTGCACGCGCGGGTCACCATGTGTACTTCACCGAGCCGTTGATCCGGCGACCCTCGCCATAAAAGCAGCCGAAGCTTTCCGCGTAGCAGGAGGCGACATAGCGCTTGTCGAACAGATTGCTGACATTGAGGTTCAGCTCGGCGTTCCTCCATTCGTAGTGGAGTGCGGCATCGACAAGCGTGACTGCCGGCACTTTGAAAGTGTTGGCGTCGTCGCCGAAAGTCGAGCCGACATAGCGGATGCCGGCGCCGAGCCCGAAGCCTTCCAATTTGCCGCTGCCGACGGTGTAATTCGCCCACAGCGAGGCCGCATGCTCCGGCACGCCGAATGGGGTGTTGCCCTCATCGCTGATTGTCTCGCCACTATCGTCATCGACGGTGATCGAGGTGGCCCTGGTGATCTCGGTGTCGAGATATGTATAGGCCGCCCGGAAATCGAAGCCTGAATCGAGGCTGGCAACAGCTTCCAGCTCGATGCCGCGCGACCTGATCTCGCCGGTCTGGAAGATGTCGTTGGGCGCGCCAACACCGCCATAACGTACGACATTCTGCCGGGCTAGGTCGAACGCCGAAACGGTGACGAAGGCGTTCCAGCCGACCGGCTGGTATTTCAGCCCGACCTCGTACTGCTTGCCGGTTTCGGGCACGAGCGGATTGCCGTTGCTGTCGGGGCCGGACACCGGCTGGAACGATTCGGAATAGCTGACATAAGGGGCAAGGCCATTGTCGGCGAGATAAAGCAGACCGGCGCGGCTGGTGAAGGCGTCGTCCTTCTGGCGAGGATTGAAAGCGCCGGCCAGATTGTCGTGGACTTTCGCGTCGGCCCAGTCCTGGCGGCCGCCCAGCGTCAGCCGCCAGTTGCCCAGCTTGATCTGGTCCTGCGCGTAGAGGCCGACCTGCGATTGGGTGGTGTCGGTATCTGTATAGGGCGTCATTTCGCCGACCGGATAGCCATAGGCCGGGTCGAAAATATTGAAATGATCGTCGATCATATCGTTGCTGGCGGCATAGTCGCGGTAGGTGTAGCGCTTGTAGTCGAGGCCGAGAAGCAGCGTGTGGGCGAGCGGCCCGGTGTCGAAATCGGCCTGCGCCTGATTGTCGATGGTCACGCCGCTGAGCCTGCTGCCGCCGGCATCGGCATAGCGGGAATAGTCGCCCTCATCATTCAGAAGCCCACCGCCGAAGACGCCTTCCTCATAGTGCTTCAGATAGACGTAGCGGGCATGCTGGCGAACCTGCCATGTCTCGTTGAGGCGGTGATCCAACTCGTAACCGATCGACGCCTGGTCGTTGTCGTAGGTGTCGAAGCCCGGTTCGCCGACGAACATGCTGTTCGGCAGGTATTTTCCGTCCCTGCCCGGCCTGATCGTGCCGTATGCCGGCAGATACTGCATCGCCCAGCCGGACCGGTCGCGCTGATAGTTGGCGAGGATGGTCAGGCTGGTATCGGCATCGGGCTGCCAGGTCAGCGCCGGCGCGATGAAGATGCGGTCGTCCTCGACGAAGTCTGTCTGCGTATCGCCGGTGTGGGCGGCGCCGGTGAGGCGGAACAGCAGCGACTTGTCGGCGTTGACAGCCCCGCTGAAGTCGAACTTTCCTTCATAGCGGTCGAAGCTTCCGGCGCCGAGCTCAACCTTGCGGAGGGTCTCCTCGGTCGGACGCTTGCTAACATAGTTGATGATGCCGCCAGGACTTGCCTGGCCGTAAAGAACCGATGCCGGCCCGCGCAGGATTTCGTAGCGTTCGGCGCCGTAGGAATCGAGCGCCGTGAACAGCGTGAAATTACTTTCCTTGAGCTGCAGCCCGTCCTTGTAGAAGACGCCGCTGGAGTTCGAAATGCCGCGCATCTGCAAGCCGTGGCCACGATTGTCGGTGCCGTAGAGATTGCCGGTTGCGCCTGGCGTATACCGCAGCGCGCTGTTCAGGCTGTCCACCGCCTGCGCTTCCATCTGGTCTTTGGTGATGACCGATATCGACTGCGGCGTCTCGATCAGCGGTGTTTCGGTCTTGGTAGCGGTGGAGCCCTGGGTGGCGACATAGCCGTCGACCGTCCCAAAGGCGCTTTCGACGCGTTCCTGAATATTGATCGGGTCGAGGGTGGTGGTCGCCTCCTGCGCGACGGCGTGACCACCGCCAAGCAGCACCGGCAGCGACATCGCCGCGATCAGCAGGTTTCGGCGCGCAGTCACTTCGCTTTGAGTTCTTCCGCGACCTGAACCAACGATCATCTCGGCGCGCTCCACATTTCGTGTTTCGACGCAAAATCCGGCGCGTCACGACATTTTGTTGACTCAAAAAGTCATCTTCATTGTTGACTAGTAAACTCATGTTTCATAGTCAACCGGACATCGGCGCCCGCAAACCGGATTGCCGAAAACCGGATTTCGAAATGCGCGCGCAAAGCTGGAGGAAGGCCGAGACCGTGGCAGGAATTCATGCCCAGACTGCCTTTCATGTCGAAGCGGTGCGGTTCGCTGTCGGCGAGCGGACGCTGCTCGGTCCGGTTACACTCGAGTTGCAACGCTCGCGCGTCTATGGGCTGATCGGGCACAACGGCTCGGGCAAGTCGACGCTGATCAAGCTCCTGGCGCGCCAGCAGCCGGCAAGCTCGGGCGGCATAACCTTCGCGCAGCGGCCGCTGGTGCAGTGGGGCGCGCGTGAACTGGCGCGCGCGCTCGCCTATCTGCCGCAGACGATGCCGGCGGCGACCGGCCTGACGGTGCGCGAACTGGCGACGCTCGGCCGCTATCCCTGGCACGGCGCGCTCGGCCGTTTCGGGCATGAGGACAGGCGCCATGTCGATGAGGCGCTAGTTTTGACCGACATGGCTGACTTCACCGAGCGGCTGGTCGACGAATTGTCCGGCGGCGAGCGCCAGCGCGCATGGCTGGCCATGCTGGTGGCGCAGAATGCCGGCGTCATGCTGCTCGACGAGCCGATCTCGGCGCTCGACATCGCCCATCAGGTCGAGGTGCTGGGGCTGGTCAGGGACCTCAGCCGCAAGCGCGACCTGTGCGTCGTCGTCGTGCTGCACGATCCCAACATGGCGGCGCGCTACTGCGACGAATTGATCGCGCTGAAGGACGGCAGGCTGCTGACGCGCGGCACGCCGGACCAGATCATGCAGGGCGACGTGCTCAAAGGAATTTTCGGTGTCGAGATGGGCGTGTTTGCGCACCCCGTCACCGGCCAGCCCATCGGCTATGTGCAATGAGGCCACTCTTGAGAATAAGGAAGAAGCCCTTGTCCAGACATGGTTTGTTCGCGGCGTTGCTCGCATCCGCCATCCTGTCGGCCGGCGACGCAGCCGCCCAGGAGCAACCGGAGGCAGCCGCCCAGGAGCAACCGGGCGCGGCCCCGGCGATCGAGGCGCCGGCTCCAGTGCCTGGGCAGCCTGCGCCAGACGCCGCCGCGCCACCGGCGACGCAGCCCGGCGTGACAACACCTATCGAGACAACGCCTACCGAGACTGGCCCTTCGACGGCAACGTCCCTGACCCTGCCGCGTGACCTCTCGCCATGGGGCATGTTCATGGCGGCCGACATCGTCGTGAAAGCGGTGATGATCGGGTTGGCTTTTGCGTCCTTCGTCACCTGGACGATATGGCTGGCCAAATCGCTGGAGATCCTTGGCGGCAAGCTGCGCGCCCGCCGCGCGGCACAAGCGATCGGCAATGCCGCGACGTTGAACCAGGCCGGGCGCGCGCTTGGCCACAATAACGGTCCCGGCGCCCTGCTGGTGCGGGCAGCCGAGGAAGAGACCGCGCTTTCGGCCGGCTCGCTCGACCATGTGTCCGGCGACGGGCTGAAGGAACGGGTCACCTCGCGCCTGTCGCGCATCGAGGCGGCGGCGGCGCGGCGCATGTCGCGCGGCACCGGCGTGCTGGCGACAATCGGCTCGACCGCGCCCTTCGTCGGCCTGTTCGGCACCGTCTGGGGCATCATGAACGCCTTCATCGGCATCTCGCAGGCGCAGACCACCAACCTCGCCGTCGTTGCCCCGGGCATTGCGGAAGCCTTGCTGGCCACGGCGATGGGCCTTGTCGCGGCGATCCCGGCGGTGGTCATCTACAACGTCTTCGCGCGATCGATAGCCGGCTACAGGCAGATCCTTGCCGATGCGTCGGCAGGGGTCGAGCGGCTGGTCAGCCGGGATCTGGATTTCCGCACGGCCGCGCCGGCAAAGCAGCTCGCCGCGGAATGAACACGGAGCGACGCCATGGCGGCTAGAATTCGAGAGAACATCGACGGCGATCTCGAGGAAAATCACGAGATCAACGTCACGCCGTTCATCGACGTGATCCTGGTCCTGCTGATCATCTTCATGGTCGCGGCGCCGCTGGCGACCGTGGATGTCAATGTCGACCTGCCGGGCTCGACCGCAACGCCTGCGCCTCGACCGGAGACGCCGCTGTTCCTGACGCTGAAGAACGATCTCAGCCTGGCGATCGGCAACGACAGCGTGCCGCGCGCAGCCTTCGCCGCTGCGCTGGTCGGCAGGACAAAAGGCGACAGGCAGACGCGCATCTTCCTGCGCGCCGACAAGGCGGTCGGCTATGGCGAGCTGATGGAGGTGATGAACCTTTTGCGCGGCGCCGGCTATCTGAAGATCGCGCTGGTTGGCCTCGAGACCGCGCCCAGCGATGCCGCGGCGCCGCAAGTCGGAACCGGCCAATAATGTCGCCGGCGGCCGCCCTGCCGATGGCCGATCAGCGGCGGTTCGGCGCGCGCGAGATCGCCTGGTGGGCGGGCGCGGCTGCGCTGGTCCTGATGGCGCATGCCGCGGTCGGCTATGCGATGCAGAGCTGGCGCCCGGCCGAGCCCGATGGCGGGCCGCCGCAGGCGCAGGTGATCGAGCTGTCGCCAATGGCGCTCACGCCGGCCGAGCCGGCGCCGATATCGGATGAGATAGCGCCCGATCAGCCGGACCCGGCCGAGGAGCCCGAGATAACCGAAACGGAGCCTCCGCCCGAACCGCCCGTCAAGCAGGCCGAGCCGGTCACCGAGCCGTCGGAAGTCGCTCCGGTCGACACGGTCGAGCCGACCCCGCCGACCGTGGCGGAACGGGTCGACCAGCCGCCGCTGGAGGAAGTCGTGCCCGAAATTGCCGAGGCCGTCACGCCGGAAGTGGTCGTTCCGCTGCCGCAGCCGAAACCGGTCGACAAACCCGTCGAGGCCAAGCCAAAGAAACAAGCAAAGACTGAGGTAAAGGAGCCGGCTGAGGTCAAGGCGAAGAAGCCTGTCAAAGAAGCCAAAAAGCGTCCGAAAAAGGAAAAGGCCGCACCGCCGCGGACGACGGCCAGTGTCGCTGCGACATCCGCAGCCAGGGCGGCCGCCCCGAAATCGACCAAGGCAACGGCTGCGAGACGCGGGGACGCCAAGAAGTGGAACTCGCAACTGACAAGGTGGCTCAATCGGCACAAGCGCTATCCGAAGGCCGCGAAAGCCCGCCGTTCGGAAGGAACTGTGACCGTCTCCTTCATGGTGGCCGGCTCCGGCCGAGTGACGTCCGTTCGCATCACCGGTTCGTCCGGCGACCCTGATCTCGACCGCAGTGTACTCGACCTGCTGCAGGGCGCTACAGTGCCGGCGCCGCCAGAAGGCGTTAGCTCGCGTGTCAATGTGCCGTTGAGGTTCGACCTGCGGTGATTCGCCCGCCGGCCGAGAGCCATTTGCCGCTTTCCAATTTCTACGTCGTGTTTGCAGATTGCGCGCTATTGTACTGTGCATTCGGCGACGATTTTCGAGTGCCAATTGTCATCTGACTGTCACACACCCGCCATATACATCGATAATTCCGGATTTTAGGATACATGGATAAGAACACCGCTCTTCTCGCATTGGCAGCGCTTGGTCAGGACACCAGGCTCGAAGTGTTTCGCCTGCTGGTGCGGGCGGGCGCGGACGGTGTGCCAGCCGGCGAGATCGCCGCGCGCCTCGGTGCGGTGCAGAACACCATGTCGGCGCATCTGAAGGTCCTCGACCATGCCGGCCTGGTCCGCGCCGAGCGCGACGGCCGGACGATCCGCTACGTCGCCGACATGACCGGCTTTCGCGATCTGCTTGCCTATCTCATGGAGGATTGCTGCAACGGCGCGCCGGAGCTCTGCCAGCCGGTCATTCAGGCCGTGACTTGCAACTGCTAGAAGGGAGGACCACCCCATGAATGACCCTTACAACGTGCTTTTCCTGTGCACCGGCAATTCGGCACGGTCGATCCTTGCCGAAGCGATCCTCAACCGTGTCGGCGCCGGCAAGTTCAGGGCCTATTCGGCCGGATCGCACCCGAAGGGAGAGGTCCATCCCTACGCGCTCCAGCTGTTGAAAACCCTCAACCACGACACGTCCTTCGCCCGCTCAAAAGACTGGCAGGAATTCGCGGCTCCTGGCGCCCCCGAGATGAATTTCGTTTTCACCGTCTGCGACAACGCGGCCAATGAAGCCTGCCCGGTCTGGCCGGGACAGCCGATGACCGCGCATTGGGGCGTGCCCGACCCGGCCGCCGTGGACGGCACCGACGCCGAAAAGCATCTGGCCTTTGCCGAAGCCTATCGCATGCTCAACAACCGGATCTCGATCTTCGTCAGCCTGCCGATGAACACGATCGACAAGCTCGCCCTGCAGAAACGGCTCGATGAAATCGGCCGCGATCTGCCGAAGGCCGGCTGACATCATGGCGGCTGACCTGTCCCGCCGCATCGTCGCGGAAGCGCTCGGCACGGCAATGCTGGTCGCGACGGTCGTCGGCTCCGGCATCATGGCGGATCGTCTGACGGACGATGTGGGTCTCTCCCTGCTCGGCAACACGCTGCCGACTGGAGCGATTTTGGTGGTGCTGATCACCATACTCGGACCGATTTCCGGAGCGCATTTCAATCCGGCGGTGACGCTGGTTTTTGCCCTCAGGCGGGAAATCGAAGCGAACGCTGCACTGGCCTATGTGATCGCCCAGATTTCCGGCGGCATCGCCGGAACGCTGCTGGCGCACGCCATGTTCGAACTGCCAATTCTCCAGATCTCGCAAACCGTGCGGACCGGAAACGGACAATGGATTGCGGAACTGGTGGCCGCCTTCGGCCTGGTCTTCACCATTCTCGCCGGTCTTCGCTTCCGTTCGGATGCCATTCCATGGCTGGTCGGCCTCTACATCACCGCGGCCTATTGGTTCACGGCCTCGACCTCGTTTGCCAATCCGGCAGTCGCCATTGCCCGGGCGGTTTCCAACACCTTCGCGGGCATCCGGCCGATAGATCTGTCGGGGTTTATTGTCGCCGAGCTGCTGGGCGCGCTGCTTGCGATGGCGTTGGCAGGATGGCTGCTCGCTGAACCCAAGCCAATCAGACAGATGAGAGCCGCGAAATGACCATCACCATCTACCACAATCCCAACTGCGGCACCTCGCGCAACACGCTCGCCATCATCCGGCAGTCCGGCGAAGAGCCTGAGGTGATCGAGTATCTGAAAAACCCGCCGTCGCGCGAACGGCTGGTCGATCTGATCGCGGCGATGGGGATGACGCCGCGGCAATTGCTGCGCGAGAAGGGCACGCCGTACGCCGAGCTCAACCTCGGTGACCCCAAATGGACCGACGACGAGATCGTCGATTTCATGCTGGCGCATCCGATCCTGATCAACCGGCCGATTGTCGTCACACCGCTTGGCACCATGCTTGCGCGGCCGTCCGAAGCGGTTCTCGACATCCTGCCCAATCCTGAGATCGGGCCGTTCACCAAGGAAGACGGCGACGTTGTCATCGACGCGCAGGGCAAGCGCGTTGCCTGACCAAATGCCTGAAGACTCGTTGCCGAACGTCGACGAAGACCTGTTCCGGCCGATCGACCTGCAGGCGCTGCTCGACATGCCGCGGTCGATCCAAAAACCTCGCGTGCTGATGCTCTACGGCTCGCTGCGCGAGCGGTCCTATTCGCGGCTTGCGACGGAGGAGGCGGCTCGCATTTTGCGCCGCCTCGGCGCCGAGGTGCGCATCTACAATCCCGCCGGCCTGCCGCTGCCGGATTCGACGTCGGCCGACCACGCCAGAGTCCAGGAGCTGCGAGACCTGTCGATCTGGTCGGAAGCGCAGGTCTGGTGCTCGCCGGAGCGGCATGGCTCGATGACGGGAGTGATGAAGGCGCAGATCGACTGGCTGCCGCTCTCGGCCGGCGGCGTCAGGACGACGCAGGGCCGCACGCTGGCGGTGATGCAGGTGTCTGGCGGCTCGCAGAGTTTCAACGCCGTCAACCAGCTTCGTCTCCTAGCCCGCTGGATGCGGATGGTCACCATCCCCAATCAGTCGTCGGTAGCCAAGGCTTTCAACGAGTTCGATGAGGACGGCCGCATGAAGCCGTCGCCGTACTATAACAGGATCGTCGACGTGATGGAGGAGCTGATGAAGTTCACGCTGCTCTTGCGGGATCGGTCCGCCTATCTCACGGACCGTTATTCCGAGCGGGTCGAAAGCGCCGAAGAAGTCGCCAAGCGGGTCAACCAGCGGTCGATGTGAGGCGGGTGTGCGATACCGGTATACGATTAATTCGATGATGTTCGAAATAGTATTGACGGGACGTCGTCTCGGCGCTACCTTATTTCCATGAAACTCGAACAAGCAGCAAAACAGCTCGAGGCGCTCGGCAATCCGACGCGGCTCAAGCTTTATCGCACGCTGGTGCGGGCAGGCGAAACCGGGCGACCGGTCGGTTATCTGCAGGAAAGCCTTGGCATCGCTGCGTCGACGCTGTCGCATCATCTGCACCGGCTCATCCTGACCGGCCTGGTCTCCCAGGAACGCCAAGCAACGACGCTGATCTGCCGGGCCAATTACCCTGTCATGAACGATCTCCTTGGCTTTCTTGCCGACGAATGTTGTGCCGATGCCGCATGCGGCCCGGCTGTCGGGGAGGCGGCTGCATAACTCTTTTTTGACTGGTATTTCTATAATCCTAGAAACATAGAAGGGGTGTCATGGTTTCTGAAAACGATCTCCCGATCGCTATCATCGGCGGCGGACCTGTTGGCGTGGCGGCGGCCGCCCAACTGGTCAGCCGTGGCCTTCCGGTTAGGGTTTACGAGGCTGGTTCTTCTGTCGGCTCGAACCTTCGGGATTGGGGTCATGTCCGGGTTTTCACGCCATGGCGTTATTGTGTCGATGCGGTCGCCCGAAAACTTCTCGAGAGCCATGGCTGGCAAATGCCGGAGCCGGAGGCGTTCCCCACCGCGGATGAGATCGTCGACCAGTATCTCGCGCCGCTGGCCAAGCTTGCCGAACTGGCGCCGTCGATTGAGACCAATGCCTGTGTTGTCGCCATTTCCCGCTGGGGAGCCGACAAGGTGTTGAGCAAGGCGCGGGAGACGCGGCCGTTCATGCTTGTGGTCGAAACCGCGGAAGGCACGCGCCGGGACAGCGCCCGTGCCGTGATCGATGCATCCGGCACCTGGCAGACGCCGAACCCGCTCGGTGCGGGTGGCTTGCCGGCCGAAGGTGAGAGGGAATTTGGCGACCGCATCGCCTACGGCATCCCAAATGTTCTCGGCCGCGACTGTCATCTCTATGCAGGTCGCACGACATTGGTGGTCGGCGCCGGCCATTCCGCTGCCAATGCCTTGCTGGAATTGGCGGAGCTTGCGCAAACCGAACCGGGCACTTCGGCACTATGGGTGACACGCGGCACCGACCTTGTCCGCATCTATGGCGGCGGCGATGCCGACGCCCTGCCGGCGCGCGGCGAGCTTGGTTCGGATGTCCGGGAGCTCGCCGAGAGTGGCCGGGTGCGGCTGGTGACCGGCTTTGCGATTGTTGCTATCCGTGAGGTCGACGGCCGCCTCGCTGTCGAAGGCCAGGCAAAGGACGGGTTGCGCACGCTCGACCCCGTCGACAGGATCATTGCCGCGACGGGGCAGCGCCCCGATCTTGCCTTGACCCGGGAGCTTCGGCTGGACCTCGATCCGTGGCTCGAAGGCGTCAAGGCGCTCGGGCCGCTCATCGATCCCAACGAGCACTCATGCGGCGATGTCCCACCGCATGGCCATCGCGAACTCAGCCACCCCGAGCCCGATTTCTACACGGTCGGCGTCAAAAGCTATGGCCGGGCGCCGACATTCCTGCTGCTGACCGGCTATGAGCAGGTCCGCTCGGTCGCCGCGGCGATCGCCGGCGACATGGCTGCCGCCGATGCCGTGCAGCTGGTGTTGCCCAAAACCGGCGTCTGCACGGTGCCGGTGTCACTTTCAGGCTCGTCGTCCCAGGGTTGCTGTGGCGGACCAGCGCCGGCAGCTGTCGATGCCTGTTGTGCCGACGATGCCAAGGCAAAGGCGAGCGGCAAGTCGGGCTGCGGCTGCGGCGTCGCGGCATGAGTCTTTCACAGCCTACGCGCAGTCGCGGCACGATCATCGCCGCGCTCGGCATGATGCAGATCATGGCGTGGGGGTCTTCCTATTATCTCCCGGCGGTGATTGCGCCGGCCGTTGTGGCCGACACGGGTTGGCCTCTGGCATGGGTTGTCGGAGGCCTGTCCCTCGGCCTTTTCGTCGGCGGGCTGATTTCTCCACGCGTGGGTAGCTCGATCGAACGGCATGGCGGCCGGAATGTGCTGGCCTTCAGCGCCGCATGCATCGGGATTGGTCAGATCGGATTGGCAATTGCTCCAAGTTTAGCGGCCTACATCGTTGCCTGGCTTGTTATCGGCCTTGGGATGGGGGCTGGGCTCTACGATGCCGCCTTTGCGACCCTGGGCCGACTATATGGCCATGGCGCGCGCTCCGCCATCACCACGCTCACTCTGTTCGGCGGCTTCGCAAGCACGGTTTGCTGGCCGCTTTCTGCTTTTTTAATGGGAGAGATCGGATGGCGAGGGGCATGTCTGGTCTATGCCGCCGTGCAATTGCTGGTCGCTCTGCCGCTGTATCTCCTTATCCTGCCGCGTGGCGTCGCCCGGCCCGCCAGCCAGTCTGATCAGAAGACAGTCGTGGCTTCTGTGCCTGTGACGAGGTCGACGCCGGTTATGGTCATCCTGGCGACGACTATAACGCTCGCGGCGGTCATATCCTCGACCCTCTCCGTCCATCTTCTAACTGTCCTTCAGTCGACTGGCATGGCGCTGGCCGCGGCGGTGGGACTGGGCGCGCTTGTCGGTCCGTCGCAGGTCGGCGCTCGCGCAATCGAGATGGTCGTTGCCCGCTACCACCATCCGATATGGACCAAGGTCGTATCAGTCGGATGCGTGGCGATCGATTGTCGGCTCTCTGGATGGGAATGCCGATCATCCCGCTGGCCTTGGCGTTTTACGGTGCCGGCATCGGCCTGGAATCAATTGCCCGAGGAACATTGCCGCTGGCCCTGTTCGGTGCCTCCGGCTACGCCAGGCTTATGGGTCGTCTGGCCATGCCAAGCCTGATTGCTCAAGCCGCCGCCCCTTCCGTGGGCGCGCTGCTGGTCGAACAGCTCGGTGCGCATGGCATGCTTGCCGTCCTGTCGGCACTTGCCCTGGTCAATGCGGTGTTGGTCGGCGCGCTCGCGTTGCTGCTTTTCCGGCCTCGAGCGCCGGGAATAGAGTCTGTTCCTTAATCGCGTACCATGCTCGGCGGCCGGCCGTGCAAACGATGTCCAGCATGCGAGGCGATGACGCCGATCTTCATTCGCCGTGATCGCCCGTCCCAGCCTCGCTTGAGCGCTGGCGCCAGAAACATCGTCGTGAGCCGGTCGATATGCGTCTGATGGTTGCGCTCCATCCAGGCAGACAGCAGCGTCGAGCTGTGCGCAACCCGAAACCGCCGGCCATCGGCGCTCGACGGGCTGTGATGCGGTTGATAAGCCCTCTCCCTAAGGAGAGTCGAGACATGACCGTTGCGATCGAGATGGGCCACACGACCGCAGGCGCCCCGGCGGCGCTGGATCTTGAGGAGCTGCTGGCGACGCGCCTTTTGGTGCAGGGCAATTCGGGCTCCGGCAAATCCCATCTGCTGCGCCGGCTGCTGGAGCAGAGTGCCCCTTGGGTGCAGCAGACCATCATCGACCCCGAAGGCGACTTCGTCTCGCTGGGCGACCGGTTCGGCCATTTGGTGATCGATGCCGAGGAGCATACCGAGCGCGGCCTGCAGAGCGCCGGCGAGCGGGCGCGCATCCACCGCGTCTCCACGGTGCTCAATCTCGAGGGGCTCGACGCCGAGAACCAGATGCGCCGCGCCGCCGCCTTCCTTGGCGGGCTTTTTGAGGTCGCCCGCGACCACTGGTACCCGATGCTGGTGGTGGTGGACGAGGCGCAGCTGTTCGCGCCGGCTGTGGCCGGCGAGGTTTCGGACGAGGCGCGCAAGCTCTCGCTTGGCGCCATGACGAACCTGATGTGCCGAGGCCGCAAACGCGGGCTTGCCGGCATCATCGCCACTCAGCGGCTGGCCAAGCTGGCCAAGAATGTCGCCGCCGAGGCTTCCAATTTCCTCATGGGCCGGACTTTTCTCGATATCGACATGGCGCGCGCCGCCGACCTTTTGGGCATGGAGCGGCGCCAGGCGGAGGCTTTTCGCGACCTGGAGCGCGGGCAATTCATGGCGCTCGGCCCGGCGCTGTCGCGCCGTCCGCTCGGCTTGCGCATCGGCCCGACCGACACAAGTCCGCGCAATGGCACGCCGCGGCTGATGCCGCTGCCGGAAGCAGCCCTTGAGGACGCACGCGCCATCATCCTGGCAGCCCCGCCGCCGGAAACTGTCCGGCCGCAGCGCCGGTCGTCGCCGGACCTTCTCGATCAGCTGATGGCGGCGAAGTCGGCGGCGCTGGAAATCCGCCCCGAACCGGCGGAGCCGCCGATCAGCGCCGAGGATTTGGCGGAGCGGCGTGAGCGCGTCGACCGTGTCCTGCGCGCCGTTCTGGCGCAGCCCGACGCGGGCTTCCGGGTCATCGGCGTGCTTTATCAGGAGTTCGTGGTCCGCTGCCGGATAGAAGGCCTCGCCTCGGTGGTGCCGGACCTGCCCGCCTTTCGCCGCATGCTGACGCGCGCCCGCGCCGGCCTCGGCTCCGACATGGCAGGGGATGACGCCTGGCAGGACGTCTCGGCGCGCGCCTCGCTGCTGCCCGAGGATATGCAAGGCGTGTTCATGATGATCGCCCGCGCGGCGAAGGAGGGCTGGCCCTGCCCGAGCGACGCGGCGATCGCCCGCGCCTACGGCTCGCACTCGCTGCGCCGCGCCCGGCGCCTGCTGACCTATATCGAAGAGCAGGGGCTGATCGTCTGCCAGCTCGACGGGGTTGGAAGGCGGACGGTGACGCTGGTGGAATTGGCCTGGGCGACGGCGCCAGGGGATCCCGGTGCTGCGGAGGTGGAGCAGGGGCGTTTGGCTGTGTGAGGCGGCGGCCGAGCGCGCAAGGGAAATGCCACGCATCAAGGCGATGTATCGCCAAGCGGCAGGTACAGCGGCGAGTCTTTTTTGCGGAGATAGGGCCTTGGCCCGCCACAGCTCTTCTGCCCGGTCTTCATCATACGACGACTGGCGCGACGCAGATCCGCCTATTGTAAATTGCTCGACGCTACAGCACTCCCTCCTGCCGACGGCGCTTCACATATCTTCTAAATTACCCGCGGGTCGGTTTGCTAATGAAGAGATCAGCCCCGATCAACTGACGAATGACAAGAAATACGGCATGACTGTAGCGCAAATAGCCGCCGAAACTACGCTACCGCCGCCGATTACCCCCTTCGGTTCATTCTGTTGACATCCCCTGCTTCTGGAGAGATGGTAAGATACTACGCGGCGGCCCTTTTTCCGAAGATTTTATTCTGCAGCTTCATCAAAGGATTTCGGCAATGCGTTTGTCTCGATCGCGCCGACTTATGGCCATCGCTTTGACGGCAATCGCAGCCGTTCCCTCTTCTGGACATGCCGAGGACAAGCTGCTGACGGAAGCGGTGCAGTTCAACGGTACGATCCTGTATCTCTCCACCGAAGTGCCTGGCCTGATCTTCGGCGCCGTGCGCAACGGCGAGACGGCCTTGGCTGGTTTCGGCAAGATTGCCGACGGGAGTGAAAAAGTGCCCGACGGCGACACAATGTTCCGCATCGCATCCGTGAGCAAGGTGTTCTGCGGCAGTGTGCTTTCCTCGCTGGCGATCGACGGCAAGGTACAGCTCACCGACCGGCTGCAGGATCGCCTCGGCTGGGACGTCACGCTCCCTGAGAAGGATGGCCGCGCCCTCCGGCTGATCGATCTCGTCGCGCAAGCTTCCGGCCTTCCGCGGGAGGTGCCAGTGGCCGATGCGCCCCCCTCCGACCCCTTCTCTACGAACACCAAAGAGGCGCAGATTGCCGCCCTCAAGGACAATCCGCTGCTGTTCGCGCCGGGCACCGCCGTTCTCTATTCGAACTTCGGATACGACCTCCTTGGAGCGGCGCTCGCGAATGTCTCTGGAAAGCCTTATGTCGAGCTCCTTCGGGAGCGTGTCCTCGATCCTCTCGGCATGAAAGACACGGTTTTCAACGCAAGGCCGGAGGACGAGCCGCGCCTGATGCAGGGCCATAACTTCGACGGCAGCGCCATGCCCATCGTGCCGACGAGCACAGCCATGGAGTGCGCCGGTGGATTGTACTCGACCGCGGACGATCTGCTGCGCTGGATGAACTGGCATGTCGAGAACAAGCCTTCTGCGGCCGATGCCGAGTTGCGGCTTTTGAACCACGCGGCTTTTTTGTACCGGGACGGGCTCGCGTCGGTGGTGGGGCTGGATGACGGCGGCCCGATGGACGCCATGGGTCTCGGATGGGTCATCATGCTCCCCACCGAGCATAGCCCGCTCATCCTCCAGAAGAGCGGCGGCCTGCAAGGGATGTTTCTCTATGTTGCGATTGCACCGACACGCGGCGTCGGCGCTTTCTTCGTCATGAACCAATTCAATGCCGCCGGCTTCATGGCGGGGGTCAAGACGACGAACGATCTCGTCGCAGAGATCGCTCCACGCTGATTTTCGCACTGATCGGGGAACGTGCGCGATGATTAACGCTGTGGAGGGCCTGACGGACCGCATGTTTGGTGGCAAGGCAAGCTCGACATCGGCTATTTCCGGCCGACGGCTTAGCTATCCCCTCCTGAGGACGACCACCGCATGGATTCGCGTGCAAGGTCGGGCCCAAGCGGCGCTTTTGATCTCAAATGTGGAGCTCTCTGGCTCGACTGTTCTGAGCTTGAAAGGGTCGATTGACCAATCTCAGATTGAGCCGTAGCTTCAGATAAGCGTGCGGCCTCGTTGTTTCAGCAGAGGCTCGCCTTGAGGGTACCGATGGCTGGCAGTGACGATGCGCGTCTGCCCAAGCAGGTAGGTCAGCCGGCGCCGCATCATTCTGCGCCGGCAACAGTGCGGCGACGGGAGCTTCTGATTGCCGTCTCGACGCTCGCCGCATTCTTCGGATTGCCCGCCGCGGCCCGTAGCCAGGTCGCGTTGAGCAGCGCGATCGACCTCGGCGCGTTTCGCGAATTGACAGGCATACTGACGGGCATGTCGCCGAGCGACGCCACGCTGCCGGAATTGTTCCTGCAGGCATTCTCGGCTGACGCCGCCGATCTCGGAAAACTGCATGCGATCGTGACGGAACAGCCCGAGACAGAATGGGACAGCGCGGTTGCGTCGGCGGGGCTGAAACCGCTGTCGGAATCGCTCATCCAAGCCTGGTATACGGGTAGCATCATGCACGGCTCGGAAGAACGCGTCCTTACCTATCTCGATGCGTTCGTCTGGCATGCCTGCGGTTACACCAAGCCGCCGACGCGATGCGACACGAATTTTGGCGCGTGGGCGAACGCACCGCCGCCCGGACGGTTTTCCGAATGACCGCGCCGGCGTCCGCCGATGTCGTGTTTGTCGGTTCAGGCGTAGCCGCGGCGCTTGCCGGCGCGGCTATCGCGAAAGCAGGCTTCAGCGTGCTGTTCCTCGAGGCGGGACCGCGCGTCGATCGCGGCACCGCTGTGACACGATTCCAGTACTCGTCCGCGAAGGGCCAGAACTCGCCTTACCCCGACCAGCCCTATGCGCCGCAGCCGGAAGAATCCGACTTCTCCGCCTACTATGTCGAGGCTGGGCCGGACACCTTTAGGGGACAGCAGGCGAGGATCGTCGGCGGCACCACGTGGCACTGGGGCGGGCTCGCCGCGCGGTTCCGGCCAAACGATTTCAAGATGCGCTCGAAGTTCGGCGTCGGCGTCGATTGGCCTATCGCCTATGGCGACATGGAGCCGTGGTATCAGGCCGCCGAGGAAGAGATCGGCGTCGCGGGCGACGACACCGCCGATTTCGGCGCGCCGCGCTCAAGGTCGTTTCCGATGCCACCGATCCCCATGACCTATGCCGACAAGCAGGTCGGCATCGCTGCCAAGGCGCTCGGCTACTCGGTGTTGCCATTTCCACAGGCGCGCAATTCGGTGTGGCGGGATGGCCGCCCGCAATGCTGCGGCAATGCGAGTTGCGTGCCGATCTGCCCCATCCAGGCGAAGTACGACGCGACGCATCATCTCGCCATCGCGGAGCGCGCCAGCGCGCATGTCGAGCCGCAGGCCGTGGTGCACGAGCTAGTCGTCGGTCCGGACAAACGCATTGCCGAAGTGCGTTACCGTCGCCCAGATCGCAGCGAGGGCAGCGCGACCGGAAAAATTGTGGTCATCGCGGCGCATACCATTGAGACGCCAAAGCTGCTACTGCTTTCGACGGGAGACAATGCGCCGACGGGCGTGGCGAACAGTTCCGACCAGGTCGGCCGCAATCTGCTGTCGCAGATCGATGTCGGCATTCAGGGACTGACCAGGGACCCCGTGTTCACCTATCGCGGACCGGTCTCGACCGGTGGCATTGCCGAGCTTCGGGACGGCGATTTCCGCAACGAGCGTGCGGCCATCGGCATCTCGCCTTCCAACGAGGGCTGGGCGCGGGCGGTCGGTCCGTTCCAGGCTGCGACGACCTTCATCAAACAGGGCCTGCGCGGCGATGCGCTGAAGGCGGCAGTCCGTTCGCACGTCGCGCGGGAGCTGATCATTGGCAGCTCTGCCGAAATGCTTCCCAATCCGGACAATCGCGTGACGCTGAGCAATCAGATGGACGGGATCGGCATTCCGCGGCCGAACATCGCCTTCAAGTCTGACGACTACACGGCGCGCGGGCTGGCGGTCGCGCGCGATGTGCAGAACAAGCTCATGGCTGCACTCGGCGCCACGCAGATCAAGCAGCTCGGCCCGATCGCTGACAGCGCGATCATGGGCGGCACGACACGCATGGGAGATGACCCGCTCACCTCGGTCGTCGACAGGGACCTGAAGAGCCACGACCATCCAAACCTCTACATCGTTGGCTCGTCCGTCTTCCCGTCCATCACGGCGAATGCGCCCACGCTCACCATTGCGGCGCTCAGTGCGCGCCTCGGCGCGCATCTCATCTCCCTGCTGAAGGCGTAGATGTCATGCGCGGGCGGGGCACTGTTTTCCTCGGTTTTGTCTCCGCAATGATGCTCGACGCACGGCACGGCTTGGCGCAGGCGCCGGCGAACTGGCAGACAAGTTTCGGCGTCTCGGCCTCGGAGACGAAGGAGCGGATCGTTGCGCTGCACGACCACATATTGCTGATCGGCATCTGCATCGTCGCGCTCGTCGCCATGCTGATCGGTTTCGCGCTCTTGCGCTTCCGGGCGAGCCGGCACCCCACGGCGTCAAAAGTCACGCGCATGCCCTGGCTGGAATTCGGCTGGACGATCGCGCCGGTGCTGGTGCTGGGCGCGATCGCCGCGCCGTCGCTCCAGCTGCTCGCCTATGAGAGCGATATTCCCGACGCACAGTTGACGATAAAGGCCAGCGGCCATCAGTGGTTCTGGCGTTATTCCTATCCCGACAATGGCGGCTTCGCATACGATTCCATCATGTTGCCGCCGGCCTCCGTTCCGGCCGGTGAACCGCGTCTGCTAGCGGTCGACAATCGCATGGTTGTCCCGGTCGGCGCTGTCGTGCGCATACAGGTGACATCGTCGGACGTCGTGCACTCCTTCTTCATGCCGGCACTGGGCCTACAGATTTACGCCATGCCCGGGCGCCTCAACGAAACCTGGACACGCGTCGAGAAGCCGGGCGTCTATTACGGGCAGTGCAACCAGATCTGCGGTCTGAATCACTCCTTCATGCCGATCGCGATCGAGGCCATGGCGCAGCCTGATTTCGACGCCTGGGTGCGGGACGCTGCAACGCGATATCCGGTGGTCAGCGCCGCGACTGTATCAGCGCAGGTGGCGAAATGAGCGCCACCGAACATAGGCGCGAGTGCCGGTCGATTGCGGCTTGGCTGTTCACCACCGACCATAAGGCGATCGGCACGCTTTATCTCGGATTCGCGATCATGGCGGGGACGCTGGGCGGCGCGATCTCGGGCTACATGCGGCTCGAACTGGCGCAGCCGGGCATGGACTATGTCGTCAACGGCCAGTCCTGGAACGCGCTGATCACCGCGCATGGCCTGATCATGATCTTCTACATGGTGATGCCGGCGTTGATCGGCGGCTTCGGCAACTGGTTCGTCCCGCTGATGATCGGTGCGCGCGACATGGCCTTTCCGGGACTGAACAGTCTCGGCTTCTGGTTGCTGCCGCTGTCCTTGATCATGCTGATCGGGTCGCTGCTGGTCGGCGACGGAACGGGTACCGGCTGGAGCCTCTATCCGCCGCTGTCGGGCATAGACGGCCAGCCCGGACCATCGGTCGACATGACGATCCTCGCGCTGCACTTGGCCGGCATTTCTTCCGTGATCAGCGCGATCAATTTCGTCACTACCATCCTCAACATGCGCGAGGATCGCTTGCCGCTGTTCGGCATGCCGCTGTTCGTTTGGTCGATCCTGATTTCGTCGCTCATGCTGCTTCTCGCCATGCCGGTGCTGGCTGCCGCGCTGGCGATGCTGCTTGCCGACCGCAATTTCGGCGGCGCCTTTTTCGATCCAGCCGGCGGCGGAGACCCGATGCTGTTCATGAACCTCTTCTGGTTCTTCGGCCATCCGGAGGTCTACATCATGATCCTGCCGGCCTTCGGCATCATCAGTCAGATCGTCTCGCGGTTCTCAGGTCGCCCGATTTTCGGTTATCCCGGCATGGTGCTGGCGATGGCATCAATTGCGGCGCTGGGTTTCATCGTCTGGGCGCACCATATGTTCACCGTCGGTGGCGGCTTCGCGCCGCGTGCCTTCTTCACGCTGGCCTCGATGGTGATCGCGGTGCCGACCGGCATCAAGGTGTTCGCCTGGATTGCCACTATGTGGGGCGGTTCGATCCGCCTCACCGTGCCGATGCTGTGGGCGCTGGGCTTCATCATCATGTTCACGGTCGGCGGCACGACGGGGATCGTGCTTGCCAATGCCGGCGCGGATCAAGTGCTGCACAACACCTACTACGTCGTCGCGCATTTCCACTATGTGCTGAGCCTCGGCGCGACCTATGCGATCTTCGCCGGCTTCTATTACTGGTTTCCGCGCATGACTGGACGCATGTTCCCGGAGTGGGTTGGACGGCTGCATTTCTGGTGCTTCTTCATCGGCACCAACGTTCTGTTTTTCCCGATGCATTTCCTCGGACTGGCAGGAATGCCACGGCGCATCGCGGATTATCCGGACGGTTTCTTGGGCTGGAATATGATTGCGTCGCTCGGCGCTGTGCTCGCGCTCGCCTCCACGCTGCTGTTCCTGGTGATGCTTGCGGTCTCGCTGCGGCGTGGCGCGCTGGCCCCGCGCGATGTGTGGGGTCCGGCTTTCACGCATGAATGGGATGACGATCCCGAGATGGCGCGTCCGCGCGGCACGGCGGGCGCGGAGGCAGGCGCGTGAGCAAGACTGTCACCGAGGTCGGCGGCACGGATGGCCGATGGCCTGTCGCGATTGCCGTCTCGCTGTTCCTGCTAGCGTGCGCCGGTCTCGCGCTCTTCCACCCGTCGCTGTTCGGCACGCTGGCAGGCAGCATCGCGGTACTCGGTCCGCTCGTGATCGCGGTGGGGCTTCTGCCATTGTTCATCGCTCTGACAGCGTGGTCGCGGGCGACGAGTGGTGAGCGTGCGAATGGTCCGCAAAACACCTTTGGCCCGAGGATCGCGATCATCGCCTTAATCGCGTCCGAGGTAGCGTTCTTCGCCGCCTTGTTCGCCGCCTACCTACGATACGCGATCTATCCGGAGGTCGCGGGGTTCAGCTCATGGCCACCTACGCCGATGCGCCCCGACGACCCTTGGGGCGGCCCGCTTCTCAACACAGTGATCCTCGTCGCGTCGGGGGTCTGCGTCGCAGCGGCGCACGACTGGCTTCTGAAAGAGCGATGGCAGCTTTCGGCTATCGGGCTTACCGTGGCGATCGCGCTCGGCGGCGTGTTCGTCGGCCTTCAGCTTCGGGAATTCAGCCTCGCCTCGGTGGGATTCCGCGATGGTGTCTATCCCTCGATCTTCTTCCTTACGACTGGCTTCCACGGCCTGCACGTCGTTATCGGCATCTTGTTGCTGTCGATCGCCGCATATCGGGTGATCCGCGCGCGCTCAGCCGGCGGCGCCGGCTTCATCCCGACGGCGGCATCCTGGTACTGGCATTTTGTCGATGCGGTGTGGCTTCTGCTGTTCGCCGTCTTCTACGCCTGGGCCAGCTAGGAGCGTGCCGACGCGACGTCGACTAGCATCGGCATTGCCGAAACATATCTGGGAGCCGGCTGAGGGCGGGCCTTCGCGGTTCAAAGTTGCATAGAAGCAAACTCGAAAGCACCCAGAAGAGCTGCCTCTGGCGGAAGTGATCTTACTCCATAGTCGATCAGTTTCCTGCAGGATCAAGTAGTGTAGTGGCTCCCCTCCTCGATCATCAATCGACCAAGCATATCTCAAGCTGTAGTTGCAAAAGAATTGCGGCCGTGGTTTTGCCTAAGGCAAGTTGCGTTTCAGGATGAGGGCCGCAATGGCAGAGCGTCATTCAATTGATCACGAACTTGCCGTAAAGGCGGTGGCGTCTTCCGTGCACGATGCCATAGCGACTCGCCATGGCTTGCGCGGCTGGAACACGAGCCAGGTGATCGGCGACGGCGCCGGGCGATCCTAATGCGGGGGAGGCGGAGCAGGGGAGCTTGGCTGTTGAAGGTTGATGCGCTTGGGCGAAAGCTGACGTCGCTCAACATCAGCAAACGCCAAAAACCGCGGGGTGGGTGGCCGATCAGAGTCTTCGCAATCTCTGTCGCCACGGCATGCTCGAAAAATGCGCGCCCCAGATCCCTGGCGAACAGATCCCAGTCCGCCTCCGCGACCTGTCTTTACGCAGGGGGCTCAATCGGCATTGTGGGTTTACATCGGCAGCCAAGCCCCTAGTTTTAGAGTTTCGCGCCGCGCACCTTAGTGCGTGGATGATCGAAAACGGGACCGTGAACTCTGGCCGGTCCCTCAAAAACTCCCAAAGGATGACTGCCATGACACAGGCCAAGAATGGCGACACCGTGCGCATCAATTATACTGGACGTCTAGCCGATGGCACTCAATTCGATTCTTCCGGCAGCGAACCGCTGCAATTCAAGCTCGGTGAAGGGCAAGTGATCCCGGGCCTTGAGACCCATGTCGAGGGCATGGAGGAAGGCGCGAAAAGCACCGTCACCGTTCCCGCCGACGCCGCCTATGGTCCCCACCGCCCCGAAGCGGTCATGACCGTCGACCGCGCCAGGGTGCCGGACAACCTCAACCTCGATATCGGTACTCGATTGCAGGCCAGAACCCCCGAAGGGCGCCCCATGCAGGTGACGGTCGTCGGCGTCGACGACGCCAGCGTCAAGCTCGACGGCAATCATCCGTTGGCCGGAAAGGATCTGGTGTTCGACGTTGAACTGGTCGAGATCGTTCAGGCGGCGTAGGGTATCCATGCGGCCAAGGCCGTGGTGGCTATGATTTCGGGTGGCGGACTTCCGCCGGAGGTTTCGGCGGTTTGTGCCACCTGCCGCCCTGCTTTCCGCGCTTAGGCGAACGCCAAAACCGTGCCGACTTTCGTAAGGTTCGACACTCCATCTAATGCGACTTTCCGGCCACGAGTCGCTCAGTGGATGTCAGTGGCCAGCCTTCGAATTTCTCGTTCCCGGAATGCATAGGTAGCGCCAAGCGCAGACGTTCCAATGATGCGTGTTGAACGGCTTCATCGCGCAAAGCTGTCATGCACGGCTCCGTTTGCGAGAGTCTGCTTCGGTCAAAAGCAGCCCCCGGCTACAGCCTCCACCCCTACCGATCCTCAATAATCCGCAAATAAGCCGCCGTGACAAACAGCACGATCAGGCCGAACAGTATCCGCCGCGCGCCTTCCGGCATTTGCAGGATGGTCAGCAGCGTCGTCAGCACGGTGAGGATCAGCGCGCCGATGATGGTGCCGGTGTAGCCGCCGCGGCCGCCGAAGATCGAGGTGCCGCCGATCACCGCGGCGGCCACCGAAGGCAGCACCAGCGGCTCGGCCAGCGACAGCGACGGAGCCTTGATCAGGCCGATGTAGAGCAGGCCGGTGATGCCGGCGAGCACGCTGGAGATGACGTAGAGCGCTGTGATGACCTGCCAGTAGCGGACGCCGGACAGGCGCGCTGCGCCTTCATTGTCGCCGACTGCGTAAAGCAGGCGGCCAAAGCCGGTGCGGTTCAAGGTGAAGACGATGAGGACGGCGATGGGCACGAACAGCAGCAGCGCGTTGGGCACGCCATAGGTGAGGCCAGTGCCCAACCAGGCCAGGAAGGGCGGAATCTTGGCGCCCGAAGCGATGACGGTGCGCTGATAGACCTGCAGGCAGCCGGTGCCGATCAGGCTGGTGCCAAGCGTCATGATCAGCGGGTGCACGCGAAAGACGCCGACGCCGATGCCGTTGACCAGGCCGATCAGCACCGCCGGCACCAAGGCGATCAGGATCGCCACCGCCGGGTCATGGTTGACGACCTGCGTCGCCATGATGAAGGCGCTCATCGTCGCCACGGTTCCGACCGACAGATCGATGCCGCCGGTCAGCATGGTCATGGTCTGGCATCCGGCCAGAATTGCCAGCGGAATGGCGAATTTGACCGTGTTGGCGAGCCACCGCTCGTTGACGATGCCGGGGCGCAGGATCTGCAGGACCACCACCAGGATGACCAGCAGGATGATCAGCGGGATCAGCGGCCGGTCGGCCATGAAGCGCTTGAGGCGGCGGCCGAAGGGGACGGGTTGGATCGCGGTTGTGCTCATGAGGTTGCTCGCGATTGGGGTGGCGCGATGTTGGTGCGCTTGCCGGGAGATGGCGCTCTACGGCGCCCCCCTCTGTCCTGCCGGACATCTCCCCCACAGGTGGGGAGATTGGCAGCTTCGGCGCCTCGCTCATTCTTGCAACGTCGACAATTGGCGAAAGCCGTCGCGCCCTCCGATCTCCCCCCAAGTGGGGGAGATGTCCGGCAGGACAGAGGGGGGCGCCGTGGATCGCCGACTCCGTAAACCAGCCTTACGCCATTGCTCATCATTGCCGCCCCCTCATCGTAATAAAGGCGCCGAACATGACGACGGCGACCATGATCGCGCCCTCGATGATTGCGGTGACGTTGGGATCGATGGCCAAGAGCGTCAGGTCGGTGCGCACCAGCCGCAGCACGAAGACGGCGACGATCGGGCCGAGCAGGCCGCCCTTGCCGCCGCCAAGCGCTACGCCGCCGAGCACCACCGCCGCCACGCTGGCGAGAAGATAGGGGCCGGGAATAGGGGCGCCGATGCCTGTGCTCATGGTCAGGGCCAGCCCGCCCATAGCAGCGAAAAGCCCCGACAGGGCATAGGCGATGATTTTGGTGCGCGCGACCGGCACGCCGCTGCGAAACGCGGCGAGCTCGCTGCTGCCGATGGCGTAGATCGACAGGCCGAGTTTTGAGCGCTTGAGCGGTATCCAGATGATGCACAGGCAGACGACAAGAAGCACCAGCGCCTTCGGTATCCAGGCAGAGATTTCTGGCAAGCCCGGGATCGAGACGGTGCCGACGATGGTCGCCCGCAGCCATTCGGCCACCGCGCCGCCGGGCGCGCCGAGGACCAACAGCGCCGCGCCCTGCAGGACGAACAGGGTCGCCAGCGTGACGACGATATCGGGCACGCGGGTGACGACGATCAGCATGCCGTTGACGGCGCCCAGCACCAGCCCCATCGCCAGCACGAACGGAACGACAAAAAGCGCGTATTCCTCGCTGGCGCCGTCCATCATCGTGGCGGCGGTGACGCTGGTCAGCGCCATCATCGCGCCGACGGAAAGGTCGATGCCGCCGGCGATGACGACAATCGTCTGGGCGGCCACGGCAAAGGCGTAAGGCAGCACCGCGCGCACCAGCGAGCCGAAATCGCCGCTGCCGTAGCCCGGCTGGATGAGCCTGGTGATCACCAGCAGGACCACGAACAGGACGAGCAGGCCGGCGACCCAGCCCTGACGACGGACGAGGCGGGTCAAGGTTTCGCCACCGGGCTCGAGTGGATATCGGCAAGAATGCCGACGTCCACCTTGGCGCCGCGCGGCAAGCCGTAAGCGGCGCGCATCAGTGCCGGCTCGTCGGCGAGTTCGACGGGGAAGACATCGACGACGCGTCCCCCAAAGATGACGATGACGCGATCGCAGACACGCTGCACCTCCTCGAGTTCGGATGTATAGAACAGCACCGACTTGCCCTGGTCGGCGAGTTCGCGCAGCAGCTTGTAAATCTCCTGCTTGGTGCCGACATCGATGCCGCGCGTCGGGTCGAAGCAGAGGATGGTCTGTGCCTCGGCGGCGATCCAGCGGGCGATCGTCACCTTCTGCTGGTTGCCGCCGGACAGCCGCTGCACCTCGCGCTGGGCGCGGGTGTCGATCTGCAGACGCTCGATCGCGCTGACGACCCTTGAGCGTTCCTGCGCCATGTTGATCGGCCCCCAGTTGCGCAAGGCGGCGCTGAACGGGAGCGCGATGTTTTCGCGCACCGAGCGCTGCATGGTCAGCGCTTCGGTGCGGTCGCCGGGCACATAGGCGATGCCGGCGCGGATCGCATCGGCCGGATGCGCGAATTTCACCGGCTGCCCGTCCACCTCGATCGTGCCGCCGGACGGGCGGATCGAGCCGGCGAGCGCGGCGAACAGCTCGTCCTGGCCTTGGCCCTCGAGCGCGACGACGCCAGCGACCTCGCCATTCGCCAGGTCGAACGAGACGTCGTTAAGCTTGGTGCCCACACGAAGGTTCGCCACGCCGAGGCGCGCGCGGCTATCCCCAGGCGAAGCGGCCTGGCTCGCCTGGCGCGCCGTCACGCGCGTCTTCTCGACCTTGGCGCCGAGCATCATCTCGACGATGCGCTCCTCGACGCCCGGCTCGATGTCGACGACGCCGACAGTCTCGCCGTCGCGAAGCACGGTGGCACGGTCGCAAAGCGCCGATATCTCGACAAAGCGGTGGGAAATGAAGATCACAGAACGGCCGCTGCTGCCCTGGCGGCGAACGACCTCAAGCACCTTTTCGGCAAGGTTAGCCGGCAATGCTGCGGTCATCTCGTCGAGCAGCAAAACGTCGGGCTCGACCGCCAGCGCCCGCGCCAGGTCGAGCACGCGCAGCACGGCCAGCGGGATGTCGCGCGCGGTGTCGCGTATGTCGAGGTCGGGAATGCCGAGTTCGCGCACCCAGGCGCGGAACGGCTCGACCGGCGTGTCGGTCAGGCGAAGGTTGGAGGCGACGTCGAGATCGGGGATCAGCGATGGTTCCTGGTAGACCGGAAGCAGGCCGGCGCGGCGCGCATCGGCAGGCGAGCGCACGTCGCGCGTCTCGCCGCGGATCAGGATATGCCCGGTATCGGCGCGGATGGCGCCGGTCAGGATTTTGACCAGCGTCGATTTGCCGGCGCCATTGGCGCCCATCAGGGCGTGAACCTCGCCCGGCAGGACCGACAGCGACGCGTTGCGCAACGCCACCACGGCGCCGTAGGTTTTTACGACGCCGGTGGCGTCCAGGAGCGGGTTGGTGGTCAAAATCGCGTTGCTCTCGTTCAAAGTTGTCTAAAACGGCGATCTTGCCTTCTCCCCTTGTGGGAGAAGGTGGCCTCGCGAAGCGAGGTCGGATGAGGGGTGTTCCAGGGAACACCAACGTCTCATTCGTCCAACACCCCTCATCCGTCTCGGCGCTGCGCGCCGATCCACCTTCTCCCACAAGGCGAGAAGGAGGAAGCGCGGCAGTGATCATTACTCGCCAGGGCCCTTGCAGGCGATGATCTGCTCCTTGGTGTAGGTGGTCCACTCCGGAATGGAGATCGAGACCGGCCATTCCGGGCTCAGCGACGGATCGGCGACGCTTTTCAGCTTGGCCTTGCCCTCCGCGGTGGCGTTCTCCCACAGCTGCGGCTCGACGAGCACGGTCTGCTCCGCCGGCTTCTTGCCGTTCAGGATCTGCAGGGCCAGCGTCACGCCGGCGCCGCCGATCGAGCCGGGATTGGTCACCGCCGCGCCGACGAGGCCTTCGACCGAGTTCAGCTGGCCGACGAAGCCGGCATTGTCGGCGCCGACCACCGGCACCAGCGGCGTCTGCGACTCGACCAGCGCGTCGACGATCACATTGTCGATGCCCGAGGTCCAGATGCCGTTGAACGGCGATCCGGTGGCGATGAAATCGAGGATCTGCTGCTTGCCCTGGTCCTGCTGCCAGCCGGTGAAGACCTCATGCACGACCTTGACGTCGGGGAATTCGGCGAGCGCCTTCTTAAAACCCTTGTCGCGGTCGCTGTCGGCCGAGGCGCCGGCGGCACCACGCATATAGACGACGTCGCCCTTGCCGCCGATCTGCTGGAACAGCCATTTGGCGCCGAGATAGGCGTACTGTTCCTGGTTGTTGGAGATGATGTAGGCCGAAGGCTCGGTGACCGCCTGGTCGACGGCGACGACGACGATGCCGGCCTTGGTGGCTTCCTCGAGCGCTGACTTGATGCCGGCGGGATCGGCCGGGTTGACGACGATGGCGTTGACCTTGGCGCTGATCAGGTTGCGGATGTCCTCGAGCTGGCCGGCGGCGTCGGTGTTGCGATGGGCGATGTTGAGCTTGGTGACCTCGCCGGAGGCAAGCGCCTGCGCCTTGATGGCGCAGATCATCTCCTCGCGCCAGCCATTGCCCTGCACCGTGTTGGAGACGCCGATCGTGTATTTGGCTTCAGCGGACGAGACGCCCGCCGAAGCCAGAAACGCCGCGCCGGCAAGCAGCGGGACCATTGCCAGATATTTTTTCATTTCAGTCTTCCTCCACATTGTTTTCAGTTCAGTTCGAAAAGTGGGTTGTCAGTTCAGTTCGAAAAGGGGCTCATTTCACGAAGGGGCGCAGCACGTCGCGGGCGAGCAGAAAGCCGCGCTTGACCTCTTCGTCGCTGCCCTCAAAGCGCCGGTCCTCGTGTTCGATGATGATGGCTCCGTCGTAGCCGGCGCGGTAGAGGCCGGAGAAGATCACATTCCAATCGACATCGCCAAGCCCCGGCATGCGCGGCACCTGCCAGCCCATGCCGGCCGAGAGGATACCGCGCTCGTAAAGCCCATCATGATCGATCATCAGGTCCTTGGCATGGACATGCAGCATGTACGGGCCGAATTCCCTGATGAAGCGGGCCTGGTCGATCATCTGCCAGACCAGATGCGACGGATCGAAATTCATGCCGACATCGCCGCCCCAGGCATCGAGGATGCGGCGCCAGATATAGGGCGAATAGGCGATGTTGTGGCCGCCCGGCCATTCGTCATAGCTGAAGATCATCGGGCAGTTCTCAAAAGCCAGCTTGACGCCGTTGTCGCGCGCATGGGCGATGATGGCGGGCCACAGTTTGAGTGCCTCTTGCCAGTTGGCGTCGACGGTTTTTGCAGCGTCGCCGCCGCAGAAGGTGTTGACCACCGGCACGCCCATATGGCTCGCCAGCACAATCACCTTCCTCAAATGATCGATGACGGTTTTGCGGTGGGCGGCATCGGGATGCAGCGGATTGGGATAAAAGCCGAGGCCCGAGATCGACAGGTTCTCTTCCGCCAGTGCGGCGGTGATCTCCTTGGCCTGCGAGGCCGAGGTCGAGGCGGCGTCGATATGGCTGGTGCCGGCATAGCGCCGGGCCGCACTTGAGGATTTCGGCCAGCAGGCGATCTCCAGCGCCTCGAAGCCGGCAGAACTTGCCCAGTTGGCGACCTCGCCAAGCGGGGTGTCGGCAAACGGTGCGGTGAGCAATCCGAGCTTCATGTGGCCCTCCCGTGGTTCACGACCGGCCTACTATGCCGATTGTGCAGGCCGCTTCAACCGTGTCGCCGCCGGCAATGCGCAAACCTGTCTGACGAATGCCACCGGATCGTCGCAGAGCAGGCCATCGTGAGCGGCCGTGACAGCCGTGCGGAACGGCTGGATTTAGTTAGGCGTCTGACAACAGCAGGACTTCCCTTGGCTGGGCGCCAGCCCACTCCCGCAACGACCTGATTTTGCTCTTGTGGGGCGATTTCGGTCGAGCTAATGGTGTATCGGGCTTAGGGGTTTGAAGTGACTGACATCATCACATTCGTGGTTGCTGGCGCGTGGGCGGCAGTTGGATTTGGGGTGATCTGGTACGTCAGAACGAGACCGCCTGTCCCTGAAGGTCACGAGGACCCCGATCTGCGGGAATGGCTTGAGGGCCAGGTCTAAAGCCCCAAGCTCAAAGCCCGCCAGAGCGCGTTCGGGGTGCGCCGATACAGCTATCTTCTTGATTTTTCTGGGATAAATTTCCGCTGGTGGAGCTGAGGAGGATCGAACTCCTGACCTCGTCATTGCGAACGACGCGCTCTCCCAGCTGAGCTACAGCCCCGTCCAGCGGAATGGGCGCATTTATCGGGCGCTGCGGTTTCCTGTCAAGACGGCGTTTTGCCCAAAACCGCACGGCCAGTCACCGGCTGGGCATGCGGCGGAAGCTGGCTCTTGCCGCCTCCGCCTGCAATGGCTACATGTCGGCAACAATCGGAGACCGGCATGATAGCCCTCATTCAGACCATTGTCCTGGCGCTTGACATTTATTGGTGGATCATCATCGCTTCGGCGATTTTCTCCTGGCTCTACGCCTTCAACGTCGTCAACTCGCGCAACCAGTTCGTCGATAGCGTCAGCAACATGCTGTTCCGGCTGACCGAGCCGGCGCTGCGGCCGATCCGCCGCTTCCTGCCCGACCTCGGCGGCATCGACATCTCGCCGATCATCCTGCTTCTGATCCTGTTCTTCCTGCGGCAGTTCCTGCTCACCACAGTGGCGCCGCTGGTCGTCTGACGGCGGTTCCATGACCGGGCCGTTTCGCCCGCGTAACGACGGCGTCGACCTGTTCGTCCGGCTGACGCCGAAAGCGGCGATGGACAGGCTCGAAGGCATCGAGATCTCGGCAGACGGGCGAAGCCATCTGAAGGCCCGCGTCCGTGCCGTGCCGGAAAACGGCGCCGCCAACCAGGCGCTCGAACGGCTGGTCGCCGAGGCGCTGGGAGTGCCGCGGTCGGCCGTCTCGGTCGCCGCCGGCGGCACCGCCCGGCTAAAGACGCTGCGCGTCCTCGGCGACCCGGCGGCGCTGGGGAGATGCATTGCGGCGCTCAGTGGCGCCCCAAGCGCGCCGCGTTAAGATGGCCTGCTGCGAGATGCTTTGATCGGACATCGCCGGTCCGCCGAGGTTGGCGATTGGTCCTCCGTTGGCCCTCGCTCTAGACCAGCCCGCGCTTGATCATCATCGCTTCGGGCGACGGCATCTTGCCGCGGAAGGCGGTGTAGAGCTCTTCCGGGTCTTTCGAGCCGCCGGCGGCATAGATGTTTTTCCTGAGCCGCTCGGCCAGCGCCGGATTGAACGGGTCACCCGTCTCCTCGAAGGCGGCGAAGGCGTCGGCGTCGAGCACCTCCGACCACATGTAGGAATAGTAGCCGGCCGAATAGCCGTCGCCGGCAAAGATGTGGCCGAAATGCGGGGTGCGGTGGCGCATGGCGATGGTGTCGGGCATGTTGAGCTTCTCGAGCGTTTCGGCTTCGAAACGAAGCGGCTCGTTCGGCGCATCCGGCCGCGCGTGGTAGGCCATATCGACCAGCGCCGAGGCGGTGAACTCGACCGTGGCGAAGCCGGCGCCAAAAGTGCGCGCCGCCAGCATCTTGTCGACCAGCGCCTTCGGCATCGGTTTGCCGGTCGTCACGTGCAGCGCATGCTTTTCCAGCACCGCCGGCACCGTCAGCCAGTGCTCGTAGAGTTGCGAGGGCAGCTCGACGAAATCGCGGCTGACCGAGGTGCCCGCGACCGACGGCCAGGTGACTTCGGTCAGCATGCCATGCAGCGCATGACCGAATTCGTGGAACAGGGTTTTGGCTTCATCGACCGACAAAAGCGCTGCCTCGCCCTCCGGCGGCTTGGCGAAATTCATGATGTTGTAGATGACCGGCCTGGAGCCATCGCCGAGCTTGTAGCCGGACTTCAGCGCGCTCATCCAGGCGCCGGAGCGCTTTGAGGGCCGCGCGAAATAGTCGGCCAGGAACAGCCCGCGCTCGCTGCCGTCGGCATTCCTGACGACGAAAACGCGCGCGTCCGGGTGCCAGGTGGCAATGCCTTGCTTCTCCTCGAAGCTGATGCCGAACAATTTTGTCGCCACGTCGAAACAGGCGTCGATGATACGGTCGAGCTGCAGATAGGGCTTCAGCTCGGCCTCGTCGAAGGCGAATTTCTCGGCGCGCAGCTTCTCCTGATAGAAGCGCCAGTCCCAGGCGGCGAATTCTTCGTTGCTGCCGGCCTCGGCCGCCAGCCGCTGCAATTCGATCTGATCGCTTGCGGCCTTTTCCACCGCCTTTCCCCAGACCGGGTCGAGCAGCGTATGCACCGCCTCGGGCGTCTTTGCCATGGTGTCGTCGAGCTTCAGCGCGGCGTAGGAAGCGTAGCCGAGCAGCTTCGCCTTTTCGGCGCGCAGGCGTAGCATATCGCGCACCACGGCGGTGTTGTCGGTGGCGCCGCCGTTCTGGCCGCGCATGGTGAAGGCGCGGAAGGCAATCTCGCGCAGGTCGCGGCGCTCGGAGAAGGTCGAGAACGGCTCGTAGATCGAGCGCGACAGGGTGACGGCATAGCGGCCCTTCTGGCCGCGCATCTCGGCGGCCTCGGCCATCGCGCTTTTCAGGAATTCCGGCAGGTCGGCAAGGTCGGCTTCATCGAGGAACAGCGCCCAGTCGCGCTCGTCGGCAAGCAGATTCTGGCCGAAATTCGTGCCGAGCGACGACAGCTCCTCATTGATCGCCGCCAGCCGTTTCTTGCCCTCGGCGTCGAGCCTGGCGCCGGAGCGGACGAAATTTTTCCAGGTCTTTTCCAGCACCTGCAGCGTTTCGGCATCGAGCTTCAGCGCGTCGCGGCGCTGGTAGAGATCGTCGATGCGGGCAAACAGCCTCTCGTTCATCGAGATCGCCGAGAAATGCCGCGACATCTTTGGCGAGATCTCGCGCTCAAGCGCCTGGATCGCCTCGTTGGTGTGGGCGCCGGCCCGGCACCAGAAGATCGACGAGACATGGTCGAGCGCCTCGCCGCCAAGCTCGAGCGCCGCAAGCGTATTCTCGATGGTCGGGGTCTCGGCATTGCCCGCTATCGCCTCGATCTCGGCCTCATGCGCCGTCAATGCCGCATCGAAAACCCCGGAAAAATCGCCGTCGCCGATGCGGGTGAAATCGGGCAGGCCGAGCGGCCCTTGCCAGGTGGTCAGCGGATGGGCGGCGAGGTCGACGGCGGACGGCATGGGCAATCTTTCGTAAGTGAGGGGCTTTCGCTGAGTGGCGGGATGGGGCGATCGTCACCGATGTAAGGCGCTGGCTTGCCGCACGCAATATCGCGGCTGGTCAGTAGCTGTCGCAGTTTTCGGCGATCGCCGCCTGCGAGCTGGCAGTGATGCGGTTGTCGGCGATCGCGAAGGTTTCCTGCATCAGCACGTCGTTGTTGGGGAAATCATAACAGGCGATCACCGTGGTGACGCCGCCCTCGGTCTTCTCGATTCGATGCCGGATTTCAGCCCCGGCGACTGCGCCCTCCCAGTCGTCGATGGAGGCGATGAATTCCTGCTTGGTCTGGACGACGCCGAGATCGTCGAGTTTTATCCGGACGTCGTCGGCAAGCAGGTCCGACAGTTCCGTGCGATCGGCGACCAGCAGCGCCGCATACCAGCGGCCGATGAGCGCGCCGTCGTCGGCGCCGGCGGATATGACTGAAAACAGCAGCGCCGCTGCGGCCAAAGCGATCGAACGGCATGCCATGCAACCCTCCTACGTCATCTCCGGCCGCTCGAAGTCGCCGGTGTCCTTGTTCATCACCCAGAGTTCGCCGGTCGAGATGTCGAACCAGGCGCCGTGCAGCGACAGCCGTCCCTTGCCTTCCAGGATCGAGACGCAGGGAAAGGTCCTGAGATTGGCGATCGAATAGCGGATCGAAATGCGCTCGAGCGCGGTCTGGCGCTCGGTCGCCGTCATGAAGGTGCTGGACGACACGGTCTCGGCCGCCGGCGCAATCAGGCTCATCCACTTGCCGATGAAGTCGCCGGGCGACAAGGGCGCTGCGGTACTGTCGAGTGCTGCGCGGATGCCGCCGCAGCGGCCATGGCCCATCACCACGATGTTCTTGACCTTGAGGCTCTGCACGGCGAACTCGAGCGCGGCCGAGGTCGAGTGGAACTGGTCGTCGGGCGCATAGGGCGGCACCAGATTGCCGACATTGCGCAGCACGAAGAGTTCGCCGGGGCCAGCGTCAAAAATCGCCTCGGGAGCCGCGCGGGAGTCGCAGCAAGCAATGATCATCGTTTCGGGGGCCTGGCCCTCGCGAGCAAGCGAGCGATAGCGTCCGCTTTCGGCGAGATAGCGGCCACTCATGAAATTGCGGTAGCCGGTGAGCAGATGGTCTGGGAGATGAGGCATTGGCGGCGTCTGGAGCCTTTCGGGGTTAGGCGGCAGCTCTGTAGGTCAGGAAGGCTCTAGCGGCAAAAGCCGGTCGCGAGCAATGCCGAATCGCGAAGGACGTGGTTGCCATTCGCCAATGCGATTGCCTCGCCGATAGATGGGCCGAGGAGATTCACGCCCAAATGGCGACAGGGATACCAAAACGGTCGGCGAGCGGCGGATCCGGAAACGGCCTTGCCTCGCCGCTGGCGATGCGACCGGCGATCAGCATCATCGCTGCGGCGTCGAGAAAGTCGTCGGCAGCGGCGCCTCGCGGCGGCGTCCGGTCGAGAAAGCCACTGACATAACCGTGCCGGCAAAGCAGCGCCTTGCGTTCCGCCATGCCGGCCGGGTTGACGGCGCCCTTGATCTTCTTCGGCAGGCGCATCGCCTGGTCGTCGTTCAGCCGGCAGAAGGCGACTTCCGGATGCGATTCGAAGACGCGGCGGCGCAGTTCGGGACGCGCGATCAGAACCGCATCGACCTCGCGGATCTTGGCAAAGATGCCAAAAGCCTGGATCGAGACGCCGCGCGGCGGATTGGAGGTCGCCTTGGCCACTTCGCTTGCTTGGCGATGCGCGGCATGCCAGGCCTCGATCGTGGTGAAGCCGTCCGTATGCGCATAAAGCGCCGCACGCGAGGGGATGGCGAAGACACTCGATTGCCTGTTGCCGAGCAGCGGCCGCACCAGCGATTCGGGCCCGCGGCCGCCCTTTTGTGAAACATCGGGCAGGCCGATCGGCATGTCGACGGCGACTGTCGCCTCGGCTGGCAATGCGTCGAGCAGTGCTGCGAAGCTTGGAAAAACGGCTACCGAGGGGGCTGCGCCCGGGTTACGAGGTGTCGAACCGGGATCGCGGCGAACGGCGATCCAGCCGGCCTTGCAGCCATCGACGCCGACGACAGTCACGCTCTTTTGTCCCGCCCCGGATGCAGGAGATGGCGAAGCTGCACCATCGCCATCGGGTGCGACAGGCTCTGTGCATCGGTTTCGAGCTGCAATTCGTCGCCGCCGCGCTTGGCGGTGCGCGCCAGGATCTCGTAGACCGCCGCCGTGGTCGACTGCAGTGCCTTGATCGCCGGCTGGCCGGACAGGGTGCGCGCCAGATAGACGGCCGCCGTCAGGTCGCCGAGGCCATTGGGCGGCTTGTCGATGAGGCGATGCTCGGCGAGCAGCGCCTGGTTGCCGTTGAGCAGCAGATTGCCGGTGCCGCCGGCCATCATCGCCGGCGCCGACGTGACCAGCATGGTCGACGGCCCGGCCTGAAGGGCGGCCGCCATCACCGCTTGGAGGTCGGGCAGCGGCGCTCCCGCCATCCATTCCAGCTCGTAGCGGTTGGGCGTGGCGATGTCGGCGATCGGCATCAGCCGGTCGCGCATCGCGATGGCGGTCGTCTCCGGCACATAAAGCCCGCCCGAATCGCCCATCACCGGGTCGCAGATGTAGACGGCGTCCGGCGTCTTCGCCTTGACCGCGCCGACCAGCGAGGCGACGGCGTCGGCCTGGCCGCCTTCGCCGAGATAGCCGGACAGCACCGCGCCGACCTCGCCCAGCCATGGCGCGCGCTCGAGATCGGCCATCAGCGCCCTGAATTGATCGAGCGGCGGCACGATGCGCGTGGCCCGTCCATGGCCCGGATGCCAGGGCAGGATGACGGTCGGCACCGCCCACACCGGAAATCCCAGCGTCTCCAGCGCAAAGACCGCGGCGCGGTTGCCGACCGAGCCGCGCGCGACATGGCTGGAAATGACGATAACCGCGCGCGGCGCGTCGTGTTCTTCGTTGCTCACGAGGTTCCTAACCCTGGATGATGAAAAGCACGAGCCAGATCAACAGGCCAATACCGACAATGAGCCCCAGCGCCCGGCCAATGCGCGTGCCCCAATATTCGATCGGGTCCGCCCGGTCGGCGTCTGCTGCAGTGACGTCATCGCGCGCGCCCTTCGCGGTCCGCGCAACGGACGAGGCCGGGTCGGTTTCACTTGCCACGCGCTCGATGATGCGGCGCGATTCGTCGTCGCTGTCCTGGCGTCCCGCCATGGCTATGCCCTGTTTTCGCAGCGACTTTAACCTGTTCGCCCGGCCAGTTACAGGGCCTGACAGTGAATGCCAAAGCACCAGCAGCGCCCCAGGTTGAGGTCATGTTCTTGCGCGCAGATTGTGGTAATGCTTCGCCCGTCAGTCTTGTTGAGGGATTTTCCATGCCTGCCCTTTCCTCCCCTTTCGTCTTCCGCAACCTGCCAGCCTTGCTGATGATGGCGATCGTGCTGCCGCTGCTGGCCGGCTGCGGCTACAACACAATTCCGACGGCAGAGGAAAACGCCAAGGCCGCATGGAGCCAGGTGCTGAACCAGTACCAGCGCCGCGCCGATCTCATTCCCAACCTGGTCGAGACGGTCAAGGGCTATGCGGCGCATGAGAAGGATACGCTCGATGCCGTGGTCGAGGCGCGCGCCAAGGCGACGCAGGTGACGGTGACGCCCGACACGCTGAGCGATCCGGAAGCGGTCAAGAGATTCCAGGACAGTCAAGCCGGCCTGACCAGCGCGCTGTCGCGGTTGCTGGCAGTGGTGGAGAATTATCCCGACCTCAAGGCCAACCAGAATTTTCTGGCGCTGCAGGCGCAGCTCGAAGGCACCGAGAACCGCATCTCGGTCGCCCGACGCGACTATATCGAGGCGGTGCGGGAGTATAATCTGACGCTGAGGACCTTCCCGTCGGTGATTTGGGCGACCCTGTGGTTCCGCGACAATCAGCCATTCGCCAATTTCACCATCGAGGAAGACAAGATGCAGACGCCGAAGGTCGATTTCGGCACGCAGCAGGGTGGGTGATCAGCGCTTAGCGAGCGCAGTTCCATTGACCTTGTACTCCGTCCCACCCCCCTCTGTCCTGCCGGACATCTCCCCCTCAAGGGGGGTGGGACGGAACGCAAGCCTTGCATTCCTGCCGGTTGCTCTAGCCCTTCTCTACTTAGCCCTCTTCCTCCCCCTCGCCACCCTTGCCGCCGAATTGCCTGCCCTGACCGGGCGGGTCGTCGACAATGCCGGCATCATCGACGCCGCAACCGAGGCGGCGCTGACCCGCAAGCTTGCGGATTTCGAGGCCAAGAGCTCTGACCAGATCGTCGTCGCGACGCTTCCTGGCCTCGATGGCGAGGAGATCGAGCCCTTCGCCAACCGGCTGTTCCGCGCCTGGAAGCTCGGCCAGGCCGGCGAGGACAATGGCGTGCTTTTGCTGGTCGCCAGGGACGACCGCAAGATGCGCATCGAGGTCGGCTACGGGCTGGAAGGCACGCTGACCGACCTGCACACCAGGCTGATCATCGAAAACGACATGGTGCCGGCCTTCCGCGCCGGCGATTTCTCCGGCGGCATAATGAAGGCCGTCGACGACATGGTCATGGTGTTGGAAGGCAATCCGGAAGAGCTGGAAGCGCGCGGGACCCGCAACCAGCAGCCGCCGTTCAACACCGACGATCTGTTCTTTGCGATCTTCATAAGCATCTGGGCGATCATCTTCTTCGGCAGCATCGCCGCCGCCATCCTGCCGCCGATCTTCGGCCGGAAGATCGGCCCTAGCCGTTATCGCTGGCTGGGCATGACGTTCGAGCCGGGCCGGCAATCATCTGGCGGCTGGTCGTCCGGCGGGGGAGGCTGGTCGTCGGGCGGAGGAGGCTCAGGCGGTGGCGGCTTTTCGGGCGGCGGCGGCTCGTCCGGTGGCGGCGGATCTTCAGGAAGCTGGTGAGACACGACATGGCAACTCGACCGATCAGCCCCGAGGATCATGACCGCATCGCCAAAGCGATCCGCGTCGCCGAATCGAAGACCGACGGCGAAATCTACTGCGTGGTCGCCTATGCCAGCGACGGCTATTTCTTTCCGGCGGCCTTCATGGCGACGCTGGCGATGCTCGTCATCAGCCTCGCCGTCAGCTACGGGCTGGAAGCGTGGTGGCTGTCGATCCGCGTGCCGCATTTCGTCATCGCCCAGCTTCTGGCGATGGCCTCGATGCTTGTGCTGTTGTGGGCGCCGCCCGGCTTGCGCATCCACCTGGTGCCGAGACGGCTGCGTTACCAGGCCGCGCACGCCAATGCGATAAAGCAGTTCCTCGCCCGCAACGTCCACCGCACCACGGCGCGCACCGGCGTGCTGGTGTTCGTTTCGATTGCCGAGCACTACGCCGAAGTGATCGCCGACAGCGGCATCGACAGCCGCGTCGGCCAGCATGTCTGGGACGGCGTCGTCCGCGACCTTACCGCGCATGCCCGCGACGATCGTCTCGCTGACGGCTTCATCAAGGCGATCGAAGCGACGGCTGCGGTGCTGGCCGAGCATTTCCCGGTTTCTTCCGGCGACAGCAACGAACTCGACGACCATCTGGTCGAAATCTGAGTCGCTACGAACGGTTTTTTCAGCACTCAACGGCACGTCTATCGACTGTGCGAAAGCTTGGGAGCCGCTGACCGGACTCTTGCAATCGGGCGATGCGGGTTTATGGTTAACCAATCATGAAGACGCTGAGCATCGACATCAGGAAAGCCGAGCCGCGCGACGCAGGCGCGATCGCCGACGTGCACCTGCTGGCCTGGCGCGGCGCCTACTCCGGCATCATCCCGCATCGCACGCTGACATCGATGATCAACCGCCGCGGCGCCGACTGGTGGGCGAACGCCATCCGCCGCGCCGCCACCGTCCTGGTTGTCGAGATCGGCGGCAAGGTCGCCGGCTACGCCACGATCGGCAAGAACCGCGCCCGCGAGCTCAAGCAGCAGGGCGAGATCTACGAACTCTACGTGCGCCCGGAATATCAGGGCATCGGGCTCGGCAGTCGGCTATTCTCGGCCGCACGGGCGCGACTGGCAGACCACGGGCTGAAAGGCATGGTGGTGTGGGCGCTGGAGGACAACCAGAACGCGCTCACCTTCTATGCCGGCGCCGGCGGCCGCGACGTCGCCGAGGGCGTCGAGGTTTTTGAGCAGAAGGCTCTGAAGAAGGTCGCCTTCGTCTGGGAATGACGGCTCGACACGCCTCTCGCCAGCACCCTCAGCCGATTTCAGTACCATTCGCCGCATTGCACCATGCGCCGCCGCCCGCTATCGGTCTCCAATCGAAAGAGGGACAAAAGCCATGCGTATCGAAGCCATCGCCATCGGAAAGAACCCGCCGGAGGACATCAACGTCATCATCGAGGTGCCGATCGGCGGCGAGCCGATCAAGTACGAGATGGACAAGGAGGCCGGCACGCTGTTCGTCGACCGCTTCCTGCACACCTCGATGCGCTACCCCGGCAATTACGGCTTCGTGCCGCACACGCTGTCGGGTGACGGCGACCCGATCGACGTGCTGGTCTGCAACACGCGGGCGCTGGTGCCGGGCTGCGTCATCAATGTGCGGCCGATCGGCGTGCTGGTGATGGAGGACAATTCCGGCCTGGACGAAAAGATCATCGCGGTGCCGTCGCCCAAGCTGACGCTGCGCTACGAGAACGTCACCGAATACACGCACCTGCCCGACATCACCCGCCAGCAGGTGCAGCACTTCTTCGAGCACTACAAGGATCTCGAACCCGGCAAATGGGTCAAGATCGAGGGCTGGCACGATGCCGCCTACGCCAAGAAGATGATCGTCGAGGCGATCGAACGGGCCAAGGCGAGCAAGTAGCCGAACGCCTGAAGTTGCGAGCAAACTGCTGGCGTAGCGCCGCCCCTCATCCGCCTGCCGGCACCTTCTCCCCGTGAACGGGGAGAAGCCCGCTGACCTCGACCTTGGCGCCCATTCAGCAACGGTGGTAATTGGCGAAACCATTGATGGCTGCGTCTTTCTCCCCGTCTGCCCGGCAGGGCAATGAGGGGCAGCGCTGACCGACGTTTACTTTTCAATGCGACGCGCTCCTAATTATCGACGCGGCCGAAAGCGGGTGCGTTGCCGATAACCACGCGCTTGTCCTTGCCGCAGGCAAAGGTCCGCGCCTTCTCGTCGGCGAGCTTGCGTGCCTGGTCGTTGGCGCCGGGGTTGCCGGTGGCCAGCACCAGGCCGACGGTGCAGCCTTCATAGGTCTCCGGTTGGCCGACCTTGGCGACGATCAGCACGTCGGTCGGTTTGTTCTCCACCTCGGGATTGCTGATCGAGCGCCGATGAATGACCGCAAACGGGACGGCGCGATCGCCGTTCGTCTCGATGCGCCACTCGAGTTTGGATGCCGCCGAGTTGAAGGCGACAAAACTTTCCCAGACTGGGCTCATGTCGCTGGGCGGAAAACCATAAAACAGCGAATCGCGGGCGTCGTCGTAGGCGATCAGCACCGGGTAGCCGCGATAGCCCGAACAGGCGAGACTGGCCCACTCGCCGTCGCCTTCCTCCGCCTGCGCGTAGGTCACGCAGTCCTTCTTCCAGTCGAGATCGGTGTAGGCACTGGAAATGTCGCCGGCCCGGGCAGGCTGGCAGAGGCAGGCGAGGGCAAGCGGGATCAGAAGCGCACGCACGCGATACACCCTGTGGTCATTTTCGCTGCCGGGCTCTAAGCTTCGCAAAAAAATACAGGGCGTACAACGCGGAAAAACAAATGGATACAATGGACGTTTGGTAGTCCATCCAGGAAATTGCGACGAGCGACACGAAGGTTGCAAACAGCGTTACCGGCACAGCGACGCCGGTGTACAGGAAAATCAAAGCCGAGGCAGATATCAAGACGATAAGAGCGCTCCCTGTGGGACTATAGTCGGGAGCCTTAAATAAGAAATAGGCAAGGGCTGATGAAATAAGTATGAGAAACAAAAATCTGCGCAGGACGGCTTCCTTGACCGTATACTCGTTCAGGTCAAAGACCGTCCGAATGTCTCTTTTCTCCTGCTCGCCAATTAAACCCGAACTCCCTCGCCTCAGGTAGTGAAGCAGGAACATCTTTTCGAGGTCGTCTAAAAACGTTCGAACAAGGTTCAAGTCGTTACCGGCAATTATCAGCAGACCACGAGCGTGACGGCCATACTGCTTCCGGCTGGAAAGGACCGCAAGAGGTCTATTTCTTCAAGCTCGCTTCGATCAGCAGGTCGGCATTGCGGGCCACAGACTTCGCCGGTCCGCCGGCCCCGAACAGCTGGCCACTGATATAGGCGCCTTCGATCAGAAGCAGCAGCCCGTCGCCCAGCGTCTCGGCGTCGCCGGCACCCATCGCCGCCGCCATGGTGCGCAGGCGTCGGCGCAATTCCTGCTTGTTGGCCTCGCTCACCACGCGGGCCGGGTGGCCACGTTCGGGATATTCGACGGCCGCGTTGGTCATGCCGCAGCCGCGATAGTCGGGCTTTTGCGTGCGCTTGCCGATGCGGGTCAGGAAGGCGGCGATCTGCGCGCGCGGATCGCCGGGATGGGCAGCCACCGCCGCGTCGAAGCGGGCCCAGAACTCGAGGTCGTATTGCCGCAGATAGGACGCGGCCAATTCGTCCTTGGAGGGGAAGCTGCGATAGAGGCTGGGCTTGGTGACGCCGGCGCGCCGCACGATCTCGTCGACGCCGATCGCCCTGATGCCTTGCCGGTAGAACAGATCGCGGGCAACGCGAAGGATTCTTTCGCCCGCGCGGGGCTGTGCCACCTCATCTGCTTTGATCGTTGGTTCAATGCTTTTCATCCAGGATGTGCCGTTGCCTGCTTGACAATGTTACCGATCGGTACGTATACCCTAGTACAACTGCAACGTACCGGTCAGTAACATGATAGCTCAATCCCGCCCGTTTGGCCAGCGCTACGCTTTCGTCGTGGTCGCCGTCATCTTCCTCTGCCTGCTGATCGCGGCGGGCCTGCGGTCGGCGCCGGCCGTCATGATGCTGCCGCTGGAGGAGAGTTTCGGCTGGCGGCGCGATGTCGTCTCGCTCGCCGCGGCCATCGGTATCTTCCTCTACGGCCTGACCGGGCCGTTTGCCGCGGCACTGATGGAACGGATCGGGCTGCGCCGCACGCTGCTGGCGGCGCTTGTGCTGATGTCGGGCTCGACGGCGCTCAGCCTGTTGATGACCCAGCCCTGGCACCTGCTTCTCACCTGGGGCGTATTCTCCGGCGTCGGTTCCGGCGCGGTCGCCACGGTGCTCGGCGCCACCATCGTCAATCGCTGGTTCAAGACCAATCGCGGCCTGGTGATGGGGCTGATGTCGGCCTCGGCCGCCACCGGCCTGCTGGTGTTCCTGCCGTTGCTCGCCGCGCTCGCGCAGTCGGGCGGCTGGAAGCCGGTCGCCATCGCCATTGCGGTGGCCACCGCCTGCCTGGTGCCGCTGGTCTGGCTGCTGGTGCCGGAACGGCCGTCCGCGATCGGCATGGTGCGCTACGGCGCGGACGTCGACGACGTGCCGCCGGTTCCGCCGGCCTCGCAGGGCAATTTCCTCACCCATACGCTCAGCACGCTGCGTCGTGCCGCCGGCACGCGGGTGTTCTGGTATCTGTTCGCCACTTTCTTCATCTGCGGCTTCACCACCAACGGACTGGTCGGAACGCACCTGATCGCGTTTTGCGGCGACATGGGCATCGGCCAGGTCCAAGCCGCCGGCCTGCTGTCGCTGATGGGCATCTTCGACCTGATCGGCACGACGCTGTCGGGCTGGCTCACCGACCGTTTCGACCCGCGCAAGCTGCTCGGCGTCTATTATGGCATCCGCGGCCTGTCGCTGATCTATCTGCCTTATTCCGGCTTTTCGTCGACCAGCCTGATCATCTTCGCCGTGCTCTACGGATTGGACTGGATCGCCACCGTGCCGCCGACGCTCAGGCTGTCGAACGAGGCGTTCGGCGACCGCAGCGGGCCGATTGTCTTCGGCTGGATCGTCGCCGGCCATCAGGTGGGTGCAGCGGCGGCCGCCTTCTTCGGCGGCACCATGCGTGAATTGCAGGGCAATTACGAACTTGCCTTCCTCATCGCCGGCATGACGGCAATAGCCGCAGCCTGCCTCTCGCTGTTGATCAACACCAGCCGTCCGGCCTTCGAGCCGAACCCGCAGGCGGCTTGAGCTGTGACGGCCGAGCGCTAATCTCCCCCCTTGAGGGGAGATGGCCGCGAAGCGGCCAGAGGGGGTCGGTCCGACCGGGCTCGGCCCCTTATCGCAGTCGCAGGAGGTTGGCGCGTCACGCGACACGACCCCCTCTGTCGCCTTCGGCGACATCTCCCCCTCGAGGGGGGAGATTCGCCAGCCTGTTGATCGTCAGAAAACCTTCATGGTTTCGAGATGTGCGTGAAACATTGAGGCTGGACCTTGGCGGCGACGTTTAAGCCATCCAGGAGACAGCCATGAACAAGATTTCGCGCCGCGCTTTTGTCACGTCGGCGAGCGCCGCCGGCCTCGTCGGCGTATCGGGCCTCGCGCTTCCCTATTATTCGCGCGCCAATCAGCGGCCCGCCTTCACCCATGGCATCCAGTCGGGCGATGTCGACGCAACCAGCGGCGTGGTGTGGACGCGGACCGACCGCCCTTCGCGCGTCATGTTCGAAGTCTCGTCGACGGAGAATTTCGCCAATGCCTTGCGCCTTGCGCCGCTCGATACGTCGCCGGCCAGCGATTACACGGTAAAGCGGCTGCTCACCGACCTTACCTCCGACCAGGACATCTTCTACCGCATGGTCGCGGCCGATCTTGCCGACATCAACGCCGTCTCCGAGCCGATCGTCGGCCGCTTCCGCACGGCGCCGGCCTCGAAACGCGACATCCGCTTCGCCTGGTCGGGCGATACCGCCGGCCAGGGCTGGGGCATCGACGACACCGGCATGAAGACCTATGCCACGATCGGCAAGCATACGCCCGACTTCTTCCTGCATTCCGGCGACACCATCTATGCCGACGGCCCGATGAAGGACGAGGTCGATCTTCCCGGCGGCAGCAAGTGGAAGAACAAGGTCCTCATCGACGAAAAGCGCAAGGTTGCCGAGACGCTGGACGAGTACCGCGGCCAGTGGAAGTACAACATGATGGATAAGAACGTGCTGGGGCTCAACGCCATCTGCCCGACCTTCTACCAGTGGGACGACCACGAGGTGGTCAACAACTGGTCGGATTCGAAGAACCTGAGCGCCGACGACCGCTACTCGGAAAAAAACATCCATGTGCTGGCGGCACGCGCGGCACGCGCCTTCCACGAGATGACGACGATCCGCTACGAGCCGTCGGAACCGGGCCGCGTCTATCGCAAGATCGCCTACGGGCCGCTGCTCGAAGTGTTCTTCCTCGACATGCGCTCCTATCGCGGCGCCAACGGTCCTGGCATGCAGGATACGATGACGCCGCAATCGCGTATCCTCGGCGAACAGCAGATGAAATGGCTGAAGCGCGAACTGGCAAACTCCAACGCGACCTGGAAAATCATCGCCGCCGACATGCCGCTCGGCCTCATCGTCTGGAACGACGCCACCAACAAGGCCGGCGCCGAGGCCGTCAGCAATGGCGACAATGGCCCGGCCAAGGGCCGCGAATTGGAAATTGCCGACCTCCTTCGCTACATAAAGAATGCCGGCATCACCAACACCGTCTGGCTGACCGCCGACGTGCACTACACGGCGGCGCATTACTACAATCCCGACAAGGCGCAGTTCCAGGACTTCAATCCGTTCTGGGAATTCGTCTCGGGTCCGCTCCATGCCGGCACCTATGGACCCAATGATTTCGACATGACCTTCGGCCCGGAGCTGAAATTCATCAAGGCGCCAACCGCCGAGCAGGGGCAGAACCTGCCACCCTCGGCCGGCCTGCAGTTCTTCGGCCTCGTCGACATCGATGGCGCCACTGAACAGATGACGGTGCGGCTGATGGATTGCGACGACAATGAACTCTACAAGGTCACGCTCGACCCGGTGCATTCGGCGTGAGGGAACTGGCGCCTGTTCACCCTCCCCCTTGTGGGGAGGGTCGGCGAGGCGGCTTCGCAAAGCGAAGCTGGCGAGACGGGGTGGGGGTGAAGCGCCGACATAGGTGGGGCACGCACCCCCACCCTGCTCCGCTTCGCGGATCGACCCTCCCCACAAGGGGGAGGGTAAGGCGCGGTCGTCAGTCTGGATAGCAAACGGTCGGAATATTGGGCCAAACAGCGCTGTCGCAGTTGGCGGCCTCCTGCCTTTGCTTGAAGGCGGCGCTGACCGGCCCGGTCACCACCGGGTCGACGCCATCGGGAGCGTCGGCAAACAACTGCTCCGCCGTTCGGGTGTCGGACGGCAGGGCAGGCTCCTTCGATCTCGCGGCCGACTGTGCCACGCCTGCCGCAAGCAGAACGGCGAGGGCAGCCCATGCAAGGATTGGCCGGTATCTGATGCCCGTTTTGCTCATGAAATTTGAACTGTCCCGACCGTGAAAGGTTCCGCTTTGGTTAATAATTCAATTTCACACCAAGACACTTAAGATTTGGTGACCATGTATTTGGTGGCACGCCTCCTCTTTCGCGATTGCGAAAAACCCTGTATGAGCCGCCCAACCGAAAGAGGCAGCGCCTTTTGGCCTGCTGCCTGCAACGCTCCCGAGACCACAACATGAAAATTCGTAATATCGCGATCATCGCGCACGTCGACCATGGGAAAACCACCCTCGTCGACCAGCTCCTGAAACAGTCAGGCTCGTTCCGCGACAACCAGCGCGTTGCCGAACGCGCCATGGATTCGAACGACCTCGAAAAGGAACGCGGCATCACCATCCTGGCCAAGGCGACCTCGGTCGACTGGAAGGACACCCGCATCAACATCGTCGACACCCCCGGCCACGCCGATTTCGGCGGTGAAGTCGAGCGCATCCTGTCGATGGTGGATTCGGCCATCGTGCTGGTCGACGCCGCCGAAGGGCCGATGCCGCAGACAAAATTCGTCGTCGGCAAGGCGCTCAAGGTCGGATTGAAGCCGATCGTCGTCATCAACAAGATCGACCGGCCGGACGCCCGCCACGTCGAGGTGGTCAACGAAGTGTTCGACCTGTTTGCAGCGCTCGACGCCACCGACGAGCAGCTCGACTTCCCGATCCTTTACGGCTCGGGCCGCGACGGCTGGGTGTCGGAAAACCCCGAAGGCCCCAAGGACCAGGGTTTGGCGCCGCTGTTCGACCTCGTTATCAAGCACGTGCCGGCGCCGACCGTCCATCCCGGCCCGTTCCGCATGATCGGCACCATCCTGGAAGCCAATCCGTTCCTTGGCCGCATCATCACCGGCCGCATCGAATCCGGCACGCTGAAATCCAACCAGGCGGTCAAGGTGCTGCATCATGACGGCACCCAGGTCGAAACCGGCCGTATCTCCAAGATCCTGGCTTTCCGCGGTCTCGAGCGCCAGCCGATCGACGAAGCGCAGGCGGGCGACATCGTCGCCATCGCCGGCCTGTCGAAGGGCACCGTCGCCGACACGTTCTGCGACCCGTCGGTGACTGAGCCGCTGCACGCGCAGCCGATCGATCCGCCGACCGTGACGATGTCGTTCCTCGTCAACGATAGCCCGCTGGCCGGCACCGAGGGCGACAAGGTGACCAGCCGCGTCATCCGCGACCGCCTGCTGCGCGAGGCCGAAGGCAATGTCGCGCTGAAGATCGAGGAATCGCCGGACAAGGACTCGTTCTTCGTCTCCGGCCGCGGCGAATTGCAGCTTGCCGTGCTGATCGAGACGATGCGCCGCGAAGGGTTCGAGATCGCCGTGTCGCGGCCGCGCGTCGTCATGCAGAAGGGCGAGAACGGCGAGTTGCTCGAGCCGGTCGAGGAAGTCGTCATCGACGTCGACGAGGAGCATGCCGGCGTCGTCGTGCAAAAAATGTCGGAGCGCAAGGCCGAGATGGTCGAATTGCGCCCGTCAGGCGGCAACCGCCAGCGCATCGTCTTCCACGCGCCGACGCGCGGCCTGATCGGCTATCAGTCGGAACTGTTGACCGACACGCGCGGCACAGCAGTCATGAACCGGCTGTTCCATGCCTACGAGCCTTACAAGGGGGAGCTGCCGGGCCGCACCAACGGCGTGCTGATCTCCAACGAACAGGGTGAATCAGTGGCCTATGCCATGTGGAACCTGGAAGACCGCGGCCCGATGGTCATCGATCCGGGCGTCAAGGTCTATCAGGGCATGATCATCGGCATCCATTCACGCGACAACGACCTCGAAGTGAACGTGCTGAAGGGCAAGAAGCTGACCAACATCCGCGCCGCCGGCAAGGATGAGGCGGTGAAGCTGACGCCGCCGATCCGCATGACGCTGGAACGCGCGCTGGCCTGGATCCAGGACGACGAGCTGGTCGAAGTGACGCCGAAGACCATCCGCCTGCGCAAGCTCTATCTCGACCCGAACGAGCGCAAGCGTTTTGAGAAGTCGGCGAAAGTGGTCGGCGCGGCGTAAGCGGGATGTCGAAAGATGGGCGGCAAACTCGTCACGGCTGTCGCGTACGGCAATCGACCCGAGGCTGAAGTTTGTGTCTCGATGCCTAGTGCGTAAGGGATCTATGCTCTCGCGACGCATATTCCCGACGTAGGCGGGCTTGGCCTGATCCATGGAGGTCGGCGCTGCCCCTCATCCGCCTGCCGGCACCTTCTCCCGTGGACGGGGAGAAGACCGCTGACCGCACCCTCGGCGTTCATTTATTGCAACGCTGGTAATTGGCGGAACCGTCGATGACGGCGCCCTTCTCCCCGTTCACGGGGAGAAGATGGCGGCAGCCAGATGAGGGGCAGCGCCGGCGCCTCTTCAGAGGGCAAAGTTCTCCGCAAGCTGCAGGGGTGCCAAATCGCCGCCGATCGGATATCCTTTAGCTTTATGACGCTCGAAGGCACTCACATGCACGTCACCTCGCTTTTGATCTTCGCTGCCGCCCTTTTCGTCGCCGCGGGCTCGCCCGGCCCCTCGATTGCCGCCCTGGTGGCGCGGGTTATCGCAAAGGGCTTTCGCGACGTGTTTCCATTCCTGCTCGCCATGTGGATCGGCGAGGCCATCTGGCTGTCGCTGGCGGTGTTCGGGCTGGCGGTGGTGGCGCAGACCTTCCATCTCGCCTTCGTCGTGCTGAAATGGGTCGGCGTCGCCTATCTCGCCTACCTCGCCTGGAAGATGTGGACGGCCCCGGTCGAGGCGCGCGAAGGCGAGATGCCGCGCGAGGAGTCGGCCGTCAAACTGTTCTTTGCCGGCATGGCGGTGACGCTCGGCAATCCCAAGATCATGATGTTCTACCTGGCGCTGCTGCCGACCATCATCGATCTCGCCTCGGTGACGGTCGTCGGCTGGATCGAGCTGACGCTGACCATGGCCGTGGTTCTGGTCGCCATCGATCTGGCCTGGGTGCTGGCGGCAGCGCAGGCGCGAAAACTCTTGAAGAGCAGGCGGGCGATGAAGATCGCCAACCGCGTCAGCGCCACCACCATGGCCGGTGCCGCGGCGGCGATCGCGGCGCGATCCTGAGCCGGTGCGTCAGCCCATTTCGATGATCGGCGCGATCTCGACGCTGAAACCCGGGTCCTTCAGGATAGGACAATCCTTAGCCTTGGCGACGGCATCGTCGATGTCGTTCGCTTCGATGATTGTGTAACCGGCGGTCGGATTGCTGCCGCCATTGTTCTCGACCTTGCCGCCGGGCAGCACGGTCTTCGACATGCCGACCGGATTGCCACCGTCGACCACGGCCGAGCCAAGCTTGCCGTACCACCCGTTCCAGGCATCCATCGCTGCTTGCCGTTCGGCCTCGTCGGTCGGCATCTTGCCGGAGCCGTGATAGACATAGAGAAATTTCGCCATGTTCTCCTCCGTTGATCTTCCGTTGATCGGCGGGCGTCGAACCGACATGCGGTCACGCCGCAGGGGCAATCATCGGACCAAACCGGCAAAGACGCAACGAGAATGCGAATCACCAATGTGAGGCCCGGTTGGCTCGCAATCGCCATGCTCTCACCGCGCCATCGCCTGGTATGTCGGTGAAGGCATGCAGCTTCGTCTCATCGAAAGCGTAGGCCAAAAGCACGTTGGGAACGAGACCGAGCTTCTCCTCGCATTTGGCGAAATAGGCTTTCGTCGCTTCGCTCAGTTCCGCAGGCACGAGGTCAAGTGCGATGATTTTGTCTTTCATGGCGGATTTTCTCCTCATTTTCGGTGACCCACCGGCGAATCCCGACATTTCGTCGCAAGCGGTCAAACCTTTGTCGCCAAATATCGGTCATCTGCTACCATAGTCGCAAAACATATGACGGGAGGGATTTAGCGACATGGCCGGCCTGAAATCTGCAAGCCAGTTGAAAAAGATAAGCACGGCCAAGGGCAGCGAGAAACCCGGCAGGCTTGCCGATTACCTGCTGGCCCGTGCGCCGGCCGAAGATGTCGCCGCCTATGAGGTCACCGCCCTCGAACGCGCAGCCGATCTCGCCGGACGCGCCGTCGCCAGGCACAAGAAGGGCGATTGCGTCGTCGCCATAGAGGTTGATTCCGGTGTCGTGCGCCAGGGCAGGCCGATGACGGTGATCACCGTCGTCAACGACAACATGCCGTTCCTGTTCGATTCCATCCTCGGCGAGATCACCGAGAGCGCCGGCGAACCGCTGCTGGTTACCCATCCGGTCATCGTCGTCAGGCACGGTAAGAGCGGCGTCGACGAAATCCTCGGCGATGGCGGCTTCGCCAAGGGCGATCACAGTCATGAACGGCTGAGCGTCATCCACGTCCATATCGGCCGTCTTTCGTCCGAGCAGGCCGAGGCATTGGCTGACCGGCTGAAGAAAATATTGGGCCAGGTGCGCGCCGCCGTCACCGACTGGAAGCCGATGCTGGCCCGCCTCGACCAGGCAATCTCCGAGTTCCGCTACGCTCCGGTGCCGCTCGACAAGGCCAACGTCACCGAAGCGATCGCCCTCCTCGAATGGCTGCGCGACGACAATTTCACCTTCCTCGGCATGCGCGAGTTCAAATATACCGGCGGCGAGAAGAGCGGCACCCTGGAGCGCACCGAAAAGCCCGGCCTCGGCATCCTCTCCGATCCCGACGTGCTGGTGCTGCGGCGCGGCACCGAAGCGGTGTCGACGACGCCGGAAATCCGCGCCTTCCTGCACGGGCCGGAACCGCTGATCGTCACCAAGGCCAATGCCAAATCGTCGGTGCACCGCCGCATCTATCTCGATTACATCGGCGTCAAGACCTACACCGCCAAGGGCGTGCTTGCCGGCGAGCTGCGCATTGTCGGCCTGTTCACCTCGACTGCCTACACGCGCTCGGTGATGAAGATCCCCTACCTCAGGTCGAAAGCCGAAACCATCATCGCCAAATCCGGTTTCAACCCTGAAGACCACTCCGGCAAGGCACTGATCAACGTGCTGGAGAGCTATCCGCGCGACGAGCTGTTCCAGGTTCCGGTGGCGATCCTGCGCAAGCACGCCGAAGCCATTCTGGGGCTGATCGAGCGGCCGCGCGTCAGAGCGCTGGTGCGCGCCGATCAGTTCGACCGCTTCGTCTCGATCCTCGTCTTCGTGCCGCGCGACCGCTACGACAGCGTCGTACGCGAGAAGATCGGCACCTATCTCAAGACGGTGTTCCAAGGCCGGCTGTCGGCCTACTACCCGGCCTTTCCGGAAGGCGGGCTGGCGCGCGTCCATTTCATCATCGGCCGTTCCGGCGGCAAGACGCCGAAGGTCGACCAGGCGACGATCGAGGCAGCGATCCGCGCCATCGTGCGGACCTGGGACGACATTCTGCGCGAGACCGCGGCCGAGACCGGCGCCGATGCGGCGCTCACGGCGATCGCCTCGCGCTTCTCGGGAAGCTATCGCGACAGCTTCTCACCGGCGGAGGCGCTGGCCGATGCCGGGCGCATCGCCAGGATCAGCGCGGCCAATCCGATCGCCATAGACTATTATCGTCATGCCAACCAGGAACCGCATCAGGCGGCGCTGAAGATCTATCACCATGGCAGCCCGGTGGCGCTGTCGCGGCGGGTGCCGGTGCTGGAGAACATCGGTTTCCGCGTGATCAGCGAGCGCACCTTCGAGGTCGGGGACGAGGCTTCCGGTATGATCGATAGTGATCAGCCGGGCATGGTCTTCATCCACGACATGGAGCTCGAAAACAGCTACGGCAAGCCAATCGACCTTGGCGACCGCGGCGCGCTGTTCGAGGACGCGTTCCTTTCCGTCTGGCGCGGCGACATCGACAATGACGGCTATAATGGCCTTGCCCAGACCGCCGGCCTGTGGTCGGGCGAGGTTTCCATCCTGCGCGCCTATGGCCGCTATCTGCAGCAGGCCGGGATTCCGCAAAGCCAGGATTTCATTGCCGCCGCACTCAACCGCTATCCGCAGATCGCGCGTGGCCTGCATGAGCTATTCGTCGCTCGCCTCGGACCGACGGCGCAGACGGAAGGGGTGGTCGCGGCCAGGCACCTCAAGGCCAAGGTCAGGGATGCGCTGGAAGAGGTTCCCAACATCGATGACGACACCATTATCCGTCGCTACCTCAACCTGATCGAAGCATCGCTGCGCACCAATCATTTCGTCCCCGATCTGAAGGAGAAGGGCCAGTCGCTGGCGATCAAGCTCGACTCGCAAGCGATCGACGGCCTGCCGGCGCCGCGGCCGTGGCGGGAGATCTTCGTCTACGGGTCCGAGGTCGAGGGCGTGCATCTACGCTTCGGCCCGGTCGCCCGCGGCGGCCTGCGCTGGTCGGACCGCGCCCAGGACTACCGCACCGAGGTGCTCGGCCTGGTCAAGGCCCAGCAGGTCAAGAATGCCGTTATCGTGCCGGTTGGCGCCAAGGGCGGTTTCTATCCGAAGAAGCTGCCGATGGGTGCCGGTCGCGACGCCATCTTCGAAGCCGGCGCGTCCGCCTACAAGAATTACGTCTCCAGCCTGTTGTCGATCACCGACAATATCGGCCTGGACGGCGTCATTCCGCCAGATGGGGTCGTGCGGCGCGACCAGGACGACCCCTATTTCGTCGTCGCCGCCGACAAGGGCACCGCAACCTTCTCCGACACCGCCAATGCCATCAGCGAGAAGCATGGCTTCTGGCTCGACGACGCCTTCGCCAGCGGCGGCTCGGCCGGCTACGACCACAAGAAGATGGGCATCACCGCCAAGGGCGCATGGGAAGCGGTCAAGCGGCATTTCCGCGAGATGAACCGCGATATCCAGGCCACACCCTTCACCGTTGTCGGCGTCGGCGACATGTCAGGCGACGTGTTCGGCAACGGCATGCTCCTGTCCGAGCAGACCCGGCTGATCGCCGCTTTCGACCATCGCGACATCTTCATCGATCCCGCTCCCGACATGGCAGCTTCGATGGCCGAGCGCCGGCGCATGTTCGCCCTCGCCCGTTCGAGCTGGCAGGACTACGACAAGACAAAACTGTCCGAAGGCGGCATCATCGTCTCGCGCAGCCAGAAATCGATCACCCTGCCGCCGGCCGCGGCCGCGGCGATCGGCCTCGGCAAGACGACCGCCTCGCCGGTCGAGATCATGAGCGCCATCCTCAAGGCGCCGGTCGACCTTTTGTGGTTCGGCGGCATCGGCACCTATCTCAGGGCATCGACGGAAACCAACCAGGACGCCGGCGATCGCGCCAACGATGCTATTCGGGTGACTGCGCTCGAAGTGCGCGCCAAGGTCATCGGCGAGGGCGCCAATCTCGGCGCGACGCAGCGGGCCCGCATCGAGTTCGGGCTGAATGGCGGGCGCTGCAATTCCGACGCCATCGACAATTCGGGCGGCGTCAACTGTTCCGACGTCGAGGTCAACATCAAGATCGCGCTGGCTTCCGCCATGCGCAAGGGGGCGCTGACCCGCCCAGCGCGCAACAAGCTTCTCGCCGAAATGACCGACGAGGTGAGCGCGCTGGTGCTGTCCAACAATTACGAGCAGACGCTGGCGCTGTCCCTTGCCCGCAAGCGCGGCCTTGCCGATATCGCCCATCAGAGCCGTTTCATGGCAGCGCTCGAGGCGCGCGGCCTGCTCGACCGCAATGTCGAAGCTCTGCCGTCGCCGGCAGCCCTTGCCGAGCGCGAGGCGCGCGGCGAGCCGTTGACCAGAGCCGAGCTCGGCGTGCTGTTGGCCTATGCCAAGATCGTGCTGTTTTCCGACATCGTCGCCAGCGACGTGCCGGACGATCCGCATTTCGACCGTGATCTGATGGGCTATTTTCCGGACCGTATGACGAAGAAATTCGCGGCCGAAATCCATGGCCATCGCCTGCGCCGCGAAATCATCGCCCGTGTCGTCGCCAATGATCTGGTCAATCGCGGCGGCCCCCCCTTCGTCAACAGGCTGCAGGAAGCAACCGGCCGCAGCACGGCCGACGTGGTCCGGACCTTCGCTGTGGTGCGCGACGGCTTTGGCTTGCCGGCGCTCTATCGCCAGATCGACGCGCTCGACAACCAGATCGACGGACAGGTGCAGCTCGACCTTTATCAAGCCGTCACTCGGCTTACCTATGTCGCCAGCGGCTGGTATCTCAAGAACGATGCCAGCACCGCTCCGCTGGGCCAACGGATCGCCGAATTGCAGAACGCCCGCAAGGCACTGGAGCCGAAGCTCACTTCGCTGCTTCCGGCCTTCTCGCGCGAGCGGATAGAGGAGCGACGGCATGGTCTGGCCAAGGGCGGCGCGCCCGAACAGCTGGCAGAACATCTGGCGCTGACCGATGTGGCCGGCGTCGTGCCAGACATCGCGCTGACGGCCCGAACGGCCAACGCCGACATCATCGCCGCCGCCAAGGCGTTTTTCGCGGTCAGCGATGCCTTCCGCATTCCGCGCGTCGAGGATGCGGCGCGCTCGATCGCGCCGTCCGACTACTACGATCAATTGGCGCTTTTCCGCGCCACCGACATGATCGGCGCAGCCAGGCGCGGCATCGCCGTGGCGGCGCTCACCGGCCATGCCGGGGCGGCGGACCCGGTGGCGGCATGGCTGGAGGCCGGCGGCGAGAGGGTCGGGCGCATCCGCGAGCGGCTGCAGGCGCTGACCGAGGGCGGCGACATCACCGTGTCGCGGCTGTCGGTGGCATCGGGGCTGATCAGCGACCTGACGGCGCTGTGAGCTGTTCACTTCACAAGGCCGGCGCTGCCCCTCATACGGCTGCCGCCACCTTCTCCCCGTATAGTGACGGGGAGAAGGAACTTGCTGCAATGCCAGCGCCTTTTCTGCAACGGCAGCCGTTCGCGAAACCGCCGATGACAATGTCTTTCTCCCCGTCCCTATACCTATCGGATTCACACATCGAGCGTGGCTCCGTACTTGATGGCTTGGAACTCTGCGAGGCCGATGCGCATCACCTT
>NZ_JBVVQJ010000022.1:0-92751 GCF_055811475.1 Mesorhizobium sp. WSM4829
ACCTCCTTCGTCTTTCCGGCCGAAATAGAATCGAGCTTCGCCGAAAAGCGCAACCGACATGTGTGAATGCGATAGGTTTAGTGACGGGGAGAAGGGGGCAGTCGCAACCTTGGCGTGCATTCTATAACATCTAAAATTGGCGAAACCATCGATGAGAGCGCCCCTCTCCCCGTCACTATACGGGGAGAGGGTGCCGGCAGGCAGGTGAGGGGCAGCGCAAAGCTGAAGCGATTGGCTGCCGAACAATTCTTCAGGCAACCGCGGCGTTCGCGGAAAAATAAAAATCTCGCCCACAAAGATCTTTGTCATCCAATCGTTAACCAAGGTTCATACGGTGAGCGGTGTTGTTTCTCTGCCGGCGTTCGTTCGCCGGGCGGATGACTGTTGATATCTGCCAAGACTGAAAACTAGCTATTTGTTCGCGCGTCGGGGATCGCCATGATGTTTCCAGCAAGCTTTGCGTCACTACGGCGCAAATCGGCGAAGATCAGCGGCGCCATTACGCTTGCTGTTGGCCTGATGATCGGGGCCGCTGCGCAGGCCGAGCCTATCCGCGGCGCCGGATCGACACTGGCCGCCCCGATCATCGGCAAATGGGCAACGGCTTACGAGAGCGCCCGCGCCGACGGCGGGGACTATGTCTCGCCCGACTGGAAGGTCGACTATGAAATCGTCGGCTCGCTCGCCGGCGTCCTGCGTCTCGATCAGCCGGACATCGACTTTGCCGCGACGGATGCGCCGATCAATGCCGCCGAACTCAAGAAGGCCGGCCGCCAGCAGTTTCCGATCGTGATGGGCGCCATCGCCGTCGTCGTCAATCTCGACGGCATCGGCCCGGGAAGCCTTCGCCTGACGGGGCCGGTGCTGGCCGACATCTATCTGGGCAAGATCCAGTCATGGTCCGATCCCGCGATCAAGGCGGTGAATCCGGATCTGACGCTGCCCGATCTCAGGATCAGCGTTGTTCACCGCAAGGATGGCTCCGGCTCGACCTTTGTCTTCACCGAGTACCTGTCGGCGGTCAGCGGGGAGTGGAAGGCCAAATACGGCGCCAATACGCTGATCTCGTGGCCGCTCGGCACTGACGCGGAAGGCACACAGAACCTCATTCAAGCCGTGCACGACACGAAGGGCGCGATCGCCTATGCCGAATCCGGCCAGGCCCAGCGCGCCAGCCTTGCCTACGCGCTGATCGAGAACAAATCCGGCAAGTTCGTCAAGCCGGAGCCGGAGGGCGTGCAGGCTGCCGCGACATCCATCGACTGGGCGCAAACGACCGACTTCTTCGCTTCGCTGACCGATCGTAACGGCGATGCCGCCTATCCGATCAGCACGGCGGTGTTCGCGGTCGTTCAGGTCTCGGGCCGTTCGGAACATCGCTATCGCCGCGTGCACGACCTTTTCCGGCTCGCCTTCGCGCACGGCGCGGATGACGCCGCCGCGCTCGGCTACGTGCCGCTGCCGAAGGCGCTCGTCGCCCGGATCGAGCAATACTGGGCAGGGCAGGGGCCCGTCGCAAACTGAGCGGAAGAACCAGGCTGCTGCTTGGCGCAGCACCTGAACTGAAATTCATATCGCGCCGTGATGGCGGCTTGTTGGGGACTGCGTGACATGGACATCGATATCTTCAAGGACATCCTCGTGCCGGTGATCGGCGGGTTGGGCATCTTCATGCTCGGCCTCGACTTCATGGCCAACGGCATCCAGGCGCTGTCGGTCAACCGGATGCGCGCCTTTCTCGCCAAGGCCGCCGGAACGCCGATCAAGGGCGTGCTGGCAGGAACGCTGATCACCGGCGTCATCCAGTCGTCGACGGCGATGAGCGTCATGGTCGTCGGCCTGGTCAATGCCGGCGTCATTGCCCTTCGACCGGCGATCAGCGTGATCATGGGCGCCAATATCGGCACCACGCTCGGCAACGGGCTCATCGCCCTGCCGCTCGGTCCGCTCGGGCTGATCCTGGCCGGCGTGTTCTCGCTGATTTACTGCTTTGCCAAAAGCGAGAAGGTCAAGAACATGGCGCTTGCCGGCATGGGCTTCGCGCTGATCTTCTATGGCCTCAACCTGATGACCGGCGGCCTGCGCCCGTTGCGCAACCTGCCCGAAGTCATGGCCCTGCTGCAAACGCTGACGGCCGACTCCTACCTCAACCTGCTCAAATGCGTGTTCATCGCCGCCGGCGTGACCGCCATGATCCATTCGTCCTCGGCGACGATCGGCATCGTCATGGGCCTTGGCGCCGCCGGCATTCTCGACTGGACGACAGCCGTCGCCTTCTCGCTCGGCGCCGATCTCGGCACCACGATCACCTCGTGGATGGCTTCGCTCAATCTTTCGAAAAACGCCAAGCGCACCGCTTACGCGCACATCTCGTTCAACATCATCGGCGTGTGCATCACCATCCCGCTGTTCTTCGTCTCCATGCAGGTCCTGGAATGGGCGATGCAGTTCTTCGGCGGCGATCCCGCCATTCCGGTAATCGTCGACGGCAAGGAGACCTTTCCGCTGGTGCCGGTCGCGGTCGGTCTTTACTCGACTTTCTTCAACGTCTTCAACACGCTGTTGCTGTTTCCGTTCATCGGGGTGTTCGAGCGGGTCCTGTCGCGTGTCGGTCACACGGATGCCGAGGACACGGAAGATTTCTCGACGCCGCGATTCCTCGACCGCAAGCTGGCCGGCGATTTCGCCAAGGCCGTTCCCGCCGTCCAGCAGGAGACGGCCCGCCATCTGCAAGCCGGCGCCATGTTCCTCGACATCGCCCGTTCGTCGAAGAAGGCGCCGTCGGATCCGGGCGAGCACTATCTCGCAACCGATATCCTCAGCCGCGACATCCGCGCCTACACCGCCGAACTGATGAAGGAGGATTTGCCCTACGACCAGCTCGACCTGATCGCCAGCCTGATCGAGGAAGCCGACTTCACCGCCGCCCTGACGGAATCGATGCATCAGGTAGCGCGCCGCGTGCGGCGCGAAAAATTCAGCAGTCCGGCGCAGGCCATCGTCGACGTCGCGCTGAGCAAGCTCGATGCCTCGCTGCGGCAGATTCTGCCGACTTACGGCATCTCCGACCCGAAGGTGCCGGCCGGACATGTCAATCTGCCGGAGGTCGAGGAACTGCGTGCCCGCACGCTGGCGCTCGGACCCAATGCAGGCGCCGCCGAACGCGGCACGATCCTGGCGCTGCTCGGGTCGATTGAGCGCGCGGAAATCCTGATCCAGCGCATCGATGCCGAGCGCAAATCGGTCAACCGGCAAAGCGTGCTCGCGCGGGCGTCGGCACGCAAGGAATCCAGGCCGCACGCGCTGGGCGATCCCGGCCTCAGCCCGGTCCCGGCCGAGTAGCGGGGCGGGCGTCCCTTTCCCTTCTCCCCTTGTGGGAGAAGGTGGCCTCGCGAAGCGAGGTCGGATGGGGGGTGTTCCAGCTTGGCGCCGACGGCGATCCTTCCAGCACCCCTCAACCGTCTTGGCGCTACGCGCCAATCCACCTTCTCCCACAAGGGGAGAAGGGAGCGCGCTTCGGCGCCTTCGCTCAGGCCGCAAACAGCGCCAGTTCTTCGGCCGTGAGGTGGCGGGCCTTGCCCTTGGCGAGGTCGCCGAGCCGCAAGCGGCCGATCGCCACCCGCATCAGGCGAAGCACCTCGACATCGTGCGCGCCGAGCAGCCGGCGGATGTGGCGGTTGCGGCCCTCCTCGAGGGTGACTTCCAGCCAGGCGGTGCTGGCGCCGCTGCGCAGGATGTCGATCGACCGCGCCGTCAAATCTTCGCCATCGACCGTGGCACCGGCGCGCAACCGCGCCAGCAGGGCCGCGTCGGGCAGGGCGCCGATCTGCACATGATAGATCTTGGCGACGTGCGAAGCGGGGTCGAGCAGGCGCTGGGCGAAGCGGGTGTCGTTGGTCATCAAGAGCAGACCTTCGCTGGCCTTGTCGAGGCGGCCGACCGGCGACACGAAGGGCAGGTCGAGTTCTGCCAGGCAGTCGTAGACGGTGCCGCGGTCCTGCGGGTCGTCGCGGGTGGTGACCAGGCCGCGCGGCTTGTTGATCATCAGATAGACCTTGCGCTCGGCGACGACGCGGCTGCCGTCGACCTCGATCCGATCGCGGCCGGGATCGACGCGTAGCGAGCCGTTGCGCACGATTTTGCCGGCGACCCGGACGCGCCCTTCGGCGACCAGAATTTCCGCCTGCTTGCGCGAGCACAGCCCAAGTTTTGACAGGGCACGACAAAGGCTGACGCTGGGGGAACTGACGCCTGGGTTGGGCCGGCCGGCGTTCGGCCGTGGCGCCATGGTTTTGCGTGATCGTTCCGGCAAGTCAGGTCTTTCCCGCCACCTGAGGTGAATATTTGCTAACAGAAAGCCGCCGGGGTGGATATCTGGATTTCTCGATAGGAGTATCCGGACGTGTGAGCTGCGGCCCTCCGTTGCGACAGGTCGCCTCCGGACATCATGGCAAAGTTGGCGGGACAGCGCCCCCCTCTGTCCTGCCGGACATCTCCCCCACAAGGGGGGAGATCGGCCGTTATCACTGGTTCCGCCAATCGCCCAACTTTGAAAAAGAGGCGCGGTTGGCAAAGCTGCCGATCTCGCTCCTTGTGGGGGAGATGCCAAGTTTTGGCAAAGAGGGCAGGACAGAGGGGGGCGCCGTAGAGCGCCAACATTTCGAGCCTCGCACGCGCCCCGCCGGGGGCGCCACGATCGTCAGTTTGCCCTGGGCTCGTCCTCGACAACAAAAGATGCGGCAATCAGGTCGTCGGCATCGATCCGCAGGGAGCCTTCACCTGCTCCCATGACAGCGGCTACCTTCTGAAAAATCTTGATCTCGTGCTCGGTAATCCGGGCGCTCCGCATCCTGGCTTTGAGATCAGCGATGCGCAGCCCCAATGTGTGGGACGTTCCAATTTCACGGTTCGACATGACAACATGCTCCTCCCCGACCCATGCCTTTTGCCTCCCACCGGTATTCGCCCGTCGCCTATCATGCTTGCCCAAAAACAAGGCATCGCGAATACAGCGCCCCGAACGCTGGTGCGAGGGGAAGGTTCCGGCGCAACATGGTCACGAAATAATACGGGCCGCCGCCGCCGGCGGGTTACCCGCAGCAGGTGGCTAGCCGTCATTCTTCGATTTGTGTCGGACTCGCCGGCAAGGTGAGCTCAAAAGAAGATTTGACTGGATCCTCCCGGGGAGGATACGAACAGGCATGTCCGAAGGCATCCATCGTTCGCATCCGGCTATCGTGAAGCGTCTGAAGCGCGCGCAAGGCCATCTTGCGGCGGTGCTGTCGATGTTCGAGGCGCATCGTCCTTGCGTTGACCTGGCGCAGCAGCTCCACGCCGTGGAGAGCGCCATCAGCAGTGCAAAGCGCGAACTGATCCACGATCATATCGAGCATTGCCTGACGGACACCGCGGAAGCCGGCGGCAACTCGCTGGCGGAACTCAAGCAACTGGCGAAATATTTGTGAGCTGTCAAATGCCTGTGCTCGGCGCGCGCATCCTCGACTGGTTCGGGTTCGGGCCGCGCCATCACGCCGCGCATGGTCATGGCCATCACGATCATGTGAGCGGGTCGCATAGCCACGGGGTCATCGATGCGACCATTGCCACGACCGACCGCGGCATATGGGCGATAAAATGGTCGTTCGTCATCCTGGCAATCACCGCGGCGATGCAGATGGTCGTGGTCGCGCTGTCGGGCAGCGTGGCGCTGCTGGCCGACACGGTCCACAACATCGGTGACGCCACCACCGCCATTCCGCTGTGGATCGCCTTCCTGCTGGCCCGGCGCAAGCCGTCGCCGACCTTCACCTACGGCCTGGGCCGGGTCGAGGACCTGGCCGGGATGATCATCGTCGGGATCATCCTGTTCAGCGCCATCGTCGCCGGTTACCAGACCATCGACCGTTTGATCAATCCACGCGTGGTGACGCATCTGGGCTGGCTGGCGGCGGCGGGCATTGTCGGCTTTCTCGGCAATGAGGCCGTCGCGGTGTTCCGCATCCGCGTCGGCCGCGAAATCAACAGCGCCGCACTGATTGCCGACGGCTACCACGCCCGCACCGACGGCCTGACCAGCCTTGCCGTGGTCCTCGGAGCGTTCGGCGTCTGGCTCGGCTTTGCGCTGGCCGACCCGATCGTCGGCCTGCTCATCACGCTTGCCATCTTCGGCATCGTCTGGCAGTCCGCGCGCTCGGTGCTGACCCGCATGCTCGATGGTATAGATCCTGAAGTCATCGGCGACATCGACCATGCCGCCGCGCATGTGCCGCAGGCGCGCATTGTCGATGCCAAGGCGCGGTGGATCGGTCACAGGCTGCACGCCGACATTGCCATCGCCGTCGAAGAAAGCCTGCCGGTCAGCGAAGCGCAGAAGATCACCGCAGCGCTGGAACACGAGTTGTTCGAGCACATGCCGGCGCTTGCGGCGGCGAATATAAGATTGGCGAACGCGGATGCCGATCATGCTCACGGTGAGTACGGCAGGCACTAACAATCGCTCCGACCGGCTCGTTTCCGTTCGCTGCGTGAAAGATGTTGAGACCGCCGCGTCTTAGTCCATTATCCCCGGGTCCATTATCTCTGGCTCGTGCAACGCGTGACCCGAGCGCCAAGCGTGGCCGGAAACCGGGATTGGGAAGATGCCCCAGGCGCCACTTATCGCAACCCTTGTCGCCGGCCTCGGACTCGCCTTCATCCTCGGCACGTTGGCGAACCGACTTCGCCTGTCGCCGCTGGTCGGCTACCTCGTGGCTGGTGTCTTGATTGGCCCGTTCACGCCCGGCTTCGTTGCCGACCAGGCGCTGGCGCGCCAACTCGCCGAGCTCGGCGTGATCCTGCTGATGTTTGGCATAGGGCTGCATTTTTCGCTGAACGATCTGCTGTCGGCAAGAAAGATCGCGATTCCCGGCGCTATCGGTCAAATGGCTCTGGTGACCATGCTCGGGCTCCTCGTGACGCAGGCGATCGGCTGGCCGATCGGAGCCGGAGTGGTGTTTGGGCTGGCCCTGTCGGTTGCAAGCACAGTCGTGGTCCTACGGGCGCTGCAGGAAATGCGGCAGCTCGAAACCGATGGCGGACGCATCGCAGTCGGCTGGCTGGTCGTAGAGGACCTCGCCATGATCCTCGCGCTCGTGCTGTTGCCGGCCTTCGCCGGTGTGCTCGGTGGCAATTTCAACGGGGCAAACCTTAACGGCAATGACCTGTTCACATTGTTTGAGCCGCAGACCATCTGGAGCGCGCTCGGGCTTACGCTGGGCAAATTGGCGGCTTTCTTCGCGATCATGGTTGTCGTCGGGCGACGTGTCATTCCGCCGATACTCCACTACGTTGCTCACACTGGCTCGCGAGAGCTTTTCCGTTTGGCCGTGCTGGCAATTGCCCTTGGTGTCGCTTTCGGGGCAGCCGAGCTGTTCGGCGTCTCGTTTGCTCTTGGGGCGTTTTTCGCAGGAATGATCCTTGCCGAATCCCAGTTGAGCCAAAGGGCCGCTCAGGAAACGCTGCCGCTGCGCGACGCATTTGCCGTGCTTTTCTTCGTCTCCGTCGGCATGCTGTTCAACCCGATGATCCTGGTCGAGCAGCCGCTGCTCGTCGGCGTGACATTTTTGATCATCGTCATCGGCAATGCCACGGCCGCATCGGCCATCGCATTGATGTTCGGCTATCCGTCCTACGTGGCCCTGACACTCGGCCTGAGCCTGGCACAGATCGGCGAGTTCTCCTTCATCCTGGCGGGACTGGGTGTCGACCTCGCGCTTCTTCCAGAGGCGGGACGTGACCTGGTGCTTGCTGGAGCCATCCTTTCGATCCTCGTCAACCCGCTGCTGTTTGCGGCGTTGGATCGGCTGACGCCGTGGCTGAAAGCACGAGAGCGAACCATTGCCACGCAAGAAGGCAAAGCCGAACCGCCCGAACTCGCGGCTACCAGCCTGACAGACCACGCGGTGCTTGTCGGCCATGGACGGGTCGGAAGCCTGGTCGCGGAGACGTTGCAAAAGGCAAGGCAGCCTTACCTGGTGATCGAGGAACGACAAGCGATAGTAGAACAGCTGCGCGCCCGCGGCGTTGATGTCATTGCGGGAAATGTCACCCAGCCGGGCCTGCTTGAGGCGGCCAACGTTGCCTCAGCCCGGTGGTTGATCAGCGCCATTCCCAATCCGTTCGAGAGCGGCAATCTCATCGAGCAAGCCCATGCCATCAATCCAAGGCTCGAGATCATCGCCCGCGCGCATTCCGATGCCGAAGTGGATTACCTCAAGAAGTTCGGCGCCGACCTGATCATCATGGGCGAGCGGGAGATCGCGCGCGGCATCTCGGATCACATTCTGAGCCGGATCGATGCCCCAGCCGCCCCGGTCGCCGACCAGAGCCAAAACGCGCGCCAGATCGACCCAAAGCCGATGGCCGGGTAATGGCGGCAGCTGCGCCAACAGCATCTCCAGCTTCTTCCGCTGATAGCGTGAGGTCTGGCAGGCGTCGGTCTTTGAAGCAACGCCGGGTTCCGGCACCTGCAATCACGGCCGGCCGACCTATATCCAACTGAAGCTTGCCGATATCGAGCGGCTGTGTCGACGGCGGAAACGTCGTTTGCAACGGCAATAGCTTGTTTGTTCGCATCACTTTCAGGGAGATAAGGAGCCATGATTTCCGGCGCACACATGATCATCTACAGCACGGATGCCGAGGCAGACCGCGCATTTTTTCGCAATGTCCTACGTTTTCCAGCAGTCGATGCTGGCGAAGGCTGGTTGATCTTCGCATTGCCGCCGGCCGAGATTGCCGTTCACCCGGCCGCCGAAGTCGACAGCCACGAAGTCTATCTCATGTGCGAAGACATCAATGCTACGATCCAAGAGCTGAAATCGCACGATGTTGAATGCACTTCGGTCACCGATGAAGGCTGGGGCCTGCTCACGCATGTCTCGCTTCCCAGTGGCGGCTCGCTTGGCCTTTACCAGCCGAGGCATGCTTTGGCGCACAAAGCCGGGGCTGCTTAAGTGCCCGCTCTCCGGCTGCACCCGCTCATTGGCTGCCGATCACCATGCGGTTGCCCTCGCTGTCGCGAAATTCCGCCACCGTGCGGCCTGGCTGCCAGGGCGCCTCCTGCGGTTCGGTGATGATCTCGACGCCGCCCGCCTTCAACGCGGCGATCGTCGCCTCGACATCGTCGTCGACCAGCACCAGCACCGGCTCCGCGCCCGGCGTGTCGTCGGCGCGCCTCACGAAATGCAGGTTCGTCACGGCGCCGGGAAATTTCAGCTCGATCCAGCGCCAGCCGCTATCGCCCATCTTCTCGTCGGCCGCGACCTTGCAGGCGAAATGCCTGGTGTAGAACGCCTTGGCGCGGTCCTGGTCGAATACCGGCAGTTCGGCAAACTGGATGTGCATGGTCGTCGCTCCTGCTCCTCGATGGCCGCTGCCTAGCCGTCCGCAGGTGGAAGTCGATCCGGGCGGCCGAAAAAATTTATAGCGTGCGAGAATCTTTTCGGGAACCCGAAACGTCTTCTGCTCAGACCAACCATTCAGGAGATGAACCATGGGCTACAAACTCATTCGCTACAGCGTGAAAGACACCGGGCTGGAGGAGAACCGCGCGCTGGTGGCAAAAGTGTTCGAGGCGCTGGATGAGACGGCGCCGCAGAGCGTGCGCTATCTCGTGCTCGAACTCGACGACGGCGAGTTCGTCCATGTCGTCGGCGAGGGAAATGACACATCTGCGCTGACCGGGCTTGCGGCCTTCGAGGCGTTCACGCAAAACCATGCGGAACGGCGCTCGACGCCGGTCAAGCGATCGCCTGCCAAAATCATCGGCAACTACCGTGTGCTTGAGGAGAGCAAGGCCGGATAGAATGGACGCCATGATCCAACCGAAGTTCGATCGGCCGGCGCTTGAGGCGATGCTCTCCGGGTTGCGCCCAAAACTGCACCGCTACTGCGCCCGCATGGCCGGCTCGGTGATCGACGGCGAAGACATCGTCCAGGAGACGCTGGTCAAGGCGCTGCAGGCGGTCGACGGCAGCATGTCGGTCGAGCGGCCCGAGCAATGGCTGTTTCGCATCGCCCATAATGCCGCGCAGGACCATCTGCGCCGGCGCCATCGGGAAAGGTCGCGCATGACCGAGACCGACATGACCACGATCGAGGATCCTTCCGGCAGCGCCGACGCAAGGCTCGCCGCTGCGGCCGGCCTGCGCAGCTTCATGCAGCTTTCGGTGGCGCAGCGCGGCGCCGTGATCCTGGTCGACGTGCTCGGCCTTTCGCTGCATGAGACCTGCGAGGTGACCGGCGCGACGCTGGCCGCCACCAAGGCGGCGCTGCATCGCGGGCGGGCGCAGTTGCGCCTGCTGGCGTCGCAGCCTGAGCACGTCGTCGCGCCCAAGCTCGACGCCGATGACGAGCGGCGGCTGCGCCGCTATGTCGATCTGTTCAACGCGCGCGACTTCGACGCGGTCAGGGCGCTGATCGCCGAGGATGTCCAGCTCGAATTGGTCAGCCGGCTCCGCATGCGCGGCAAGGCTGAAGTGTCGACCTATTTCGGCAATTACGAGCGCATCAGCGACTGGGCGCTGTCGCTGGGTTTTGTCGACGGCCGGCCGGCGATCCTGATCCGCAACCCGCAGGAGCCGGACGGCGCGGTGCGCGGCTTCATGCTGGTCGAATGGCGGGAGGAGCGGGTCGTCCAGATCCGCGATTTTCGTTATGCGCCCTGGTGCCTGATCGATGCCGAGATCAGCACGATGGAGGGGTAGGGGGAGGGTCGGCCTCCGGCCGCCCGCTATCCGCGCCGGCCGTCGCGCCAGCCAGCCGGCGAGACGCCGGCGAGCTTCTTGAAGCTCCGGCTGAAGGCCGCTTCGGACTCGTAGCCGACATCACGCCCGACCGCCGAGACTTTGGCCAACCCATCAGTGAGCAGTCGTGCGGCCAGTTGTACGCGCCATCGCGTGAGATACTGCATCGGCGGGCAGCCGACGAGACGCGTGAAGCGGGCCGCGAGGACGGACCGCGAGACGCCGGTTTCGCGTGCGAGTTCTTCAATTGTCCAGCCACGCGCCGGATTCTCGTGGACAAGCGCAACAGCCCGGCCGACGGCGGGGTCGCGCAAGCCGGCCAGCCAGCCGGTCTGCTCCGGCGGCAGTGCCTCAAGATAGCGGCGAACAACCTCAACGAACATCAGCTCGCTGAGGCGCAGGCGGATGCATTCAGCGCCTGGCCGTTGAACGGACACCTCTGCCAGCGTTAGTTCGATCAGCCGGTCGAGCAGATCGCTTGGCGCGCCGGCCGCGCGCCGGATGCGTATCAGCGGAGGAAGGGCCCCGAGCAGAGGATTGAACGGCCGTGCATCGCAGCCAAGGAAACCGCAGACATATCTGGTCAGGAGGAGGCCGTCGCCGCCTTCATTGATCACGAAGGGCAGTTGTCCGGCCGCCATGGCGCGAAAGAAATCGAGCGAATCTTCCGGGCTCAAACCTGATCGCACTCCGGGCGCACTGCACATCGCGTACGAATCCTCATGCGGGATCACAAGTATGTCGCCTTCGGCAAACTCCATCGGCGGATCGTCACCGATGCTGACCGAGCCCGATCCTTGGGTGATGATGTGGTAGGAAATCACATGTTGGGCGCGCGGCAGGATAAGATGGGCAAATGAACCCGCCCGCGGCACTTCCACGCTCCAGGGCGAAGAGGCATCGACCCAGAAGAAAAGCGCGCCGGTGAGCTTTACCACGCGCAGCACATCCGAAAGCACATCCTTGTCCGGCGCGGCCGAAGGTGCGGCATCGGCAACGACCTCTTCCGGTGGCCGCTCAGGCGATCGCGCCAGAACGGACGCCGCAGCAAGCGATTGAGACGCTGGGTCATGGAGCGTGCCCATGGCCAAGTCTACTATGCGCCGAACAGCATATCCACCGCGCATCCCGTGGAGTCCATGCGATCAACAGAGGTCGGCCATGTCTACCTATTGCTTCTTCGACGTGCGTGAAATCACCGACCAGGCCAAGGTCGAGCAGTATCTGGCAGGGGTCTTTGCCACGGTTGAACAGTATGGAGGGCGCTATCTGGTGCTGGGCGGGAAATCCGACCTTGTCGAAGGAGACTGGCAGCCGGTCTATCCGGTCATCGTCGAATTTGCCGACGGCGAGCATGCCCGGCGCTGGTATTCATCGCCCGAATACGAGCCGCTGAAGGCGCTACGCGTCGCCGGAACCCGATCCAACGCAGTGTTCCTTGAAGGTGCAACGCCGGGATCGGAGCAAGCGGCGGCCCAGACCCGCCGGGGCAAGACATCGAAAACTCCGGCTGAAATCTACGACTCACTGTTCGTTCCAGCGCTGTTCCGACAATGGGGGCCTATCGTCGCCGCCGAGGCGCGAATAGGGAGGGGCGACTGCGTGATCGACATTGCCTGCGGTACGGGTGTGCTGGCGCTCGCGGCCCTCGACCGCGTTGGCGCGGAGGGCAAGGTGGTCGGGCTTGATCCCAATCCCGATATGCTTTGCGTTGCCCGCCGCAAAAGCACTCGCATCGATTGGCGAGAAGGGCGCGCCGAGCAGATCCCTTTCCCGGATGAAAGCTTCGACGCCGCGGTCAGCCAGTTCGGCCTGATGTTCTTCGACGATCGAGCAGCCGGACTGCGGGAAATGATGCGCGTGCTCAAGTCCGGCGGCCGGCTCGCCGTCGCGGTCTGCGGACCGCTCGACCAGTCGCCCGGCTATGCCGCAGTGGCGGATATGCTTGAACGGCTGTTTGGAACCGACGTTGCGAACGCGTTCCGCGCGCCCTTTGTGCTCGGCGATGCGGAGTTACTGCGCTCGCTCTGCGCGAAGGCAGGCATAGAGCGTGCCGAGGTGAAGCGGCACCGCGGAACGGTCCGTTTTGCCTCGATCGAGTCGCTGATCTCGACGGAAAGAGCCTGCATCTGGACGTTGGGCGGGCTTTTGGACAACGAGCAGTTCAAGCGGCTCCTGGAGGAGGCCGAGCGGGCACTTATGCCTTATGTGACAGCAGCCGGCGCCGTCGCTTTCGACATGCCGGCGCTCGTCATCACGGCATCCAAGGACTGACGCTGGCGACCGATTTCCGGGTTATTCCGGCCGTCCGCGGTTCAATAGGTGAACCTGCCGAAGGTCCGAGAAGGGTCGGGGAGCGAACCCGCTGCGCGGGAGGGCGCCTGCGGTTGAGGTAGAGGGCACAGGCCGGCCGTCGCGCCTGCATTGAGCGTCGTCCGACAGCGGCAGAGCATGACGGGCTTGTTCAACAAGGAGCCTGACCATGCCTAATCCCCTTCTCGATGCCCCTATCAGCCCGCTGCGCCAGCGGCTGATCGACGACATGACCATGCGCCGGTTCAGCCAGGAGACGCAGCGCAACTCAACCGATTTGCGACATCTCCCAAATTTCTCGTGAAGCGTTGGGGATAACCGCACTGACCCCATTTGCGGCGGAATCGGTATCCACTATCCTTCCGTTAACAAATGGACGAGTAGATCTTGGGGGGTCAACCGCGAAAATGTTGCGAGAACGAGGAGCCCATCAATGGCCGCGATTACTCTTCCTGGCGATTGGACCGAACAGTACAAGGGATCGAAGCTGAACCTCTCCGGGTTCAAGCTCTCCTTTTCTGACGAGTTCAACACGCTTGATGTCGTGCCGAACAACGGCACCGGCAAGTGGTTCGCGCCGGTACACGCCCCCTATGGGGCCGCCACGTTCATGTCGCCGGTGGGGGCAACGAATCCGTTCTCCGTCTCTGACGGTAAGCTGACCATTACCATGAAGCAGGTGGACGGCGCCTGGCAGTCGGGAACGATGCAAACGGTTAACAGCGCCGGCCAGGGTTTCGCGCAAGAGTACGGGTACTTCGAGATGCGCGCAGCCTTTCACGGCGGGGCGGGGGCCTGGCCGGCTTTCTGGATGCTGTCGCCCGATCAGACTGTGCCACGCGTCGAGGTCGACATCGTTGAAGCGTATGGGGGCGATCCCGATGGTCATCACCAGGCGGTGCACTTGAGCAATAAGGAAAGCCACGCTTGGGAAAGCAACTATACGGGCCTCCCCGGTTCGATGTTCGACGGGGCGTTTCACACCTACGGCGCGAGAATCACGACGGACTGGATCACCGTGTACTATGACGGCAAGGAGCTGAGCCGCTTTCCAATGAGCGAGTCCTTCCGCACGCCGCTCTATATGATAGCCTCGCTTGCCATGAATCCCCTTGAGGTCGAGCGGGCGTCCGGCACCTACAAGATGGTCATCGACTACGTGCGCGCCTATGCCGCGCCGGACGTGATGGAGCAGCACCTGACCGGGACGGATGCGGCGGATATCCTGAACGGCGGCAGCTTTGATGACGTTCTGGACGGCAGAGCTGGTGCTGACAAAATGTCCGGCGGTTTCGGCAACGATACCTACCGCGTCGACAACGCATTCGACGTAGTCATCGAGGCTGACGGCGCCGGCATCGATGTGGTCATCACGTCGATGACGTATTCGCTGTCCGGCCAGCAAATAGAGCAGCTCACACTCACCGGCGTTGCTGACATCGACGCGATGGGTAACGAACTCGACAACACGCTGGTCGGCAACGCTGGCAGCAACCTGCTCGACGGCGGAGTCGGAATCGACAAGATGGAGGGCAGCGCAGGCAACGATACCTACTATGTCGACAATGCGCTCGACCGTGTGGTCGAGGGCGATGCGGCGGGCAACGATTCGGTGTTCAGCTCGAGCACCTATTCACTGCCACGCTATGTCGAAAATCTGACCCTCATCGGGCTTGGCGCTATCAATGGTCGCGGCAATTCTTCCGACAATGAGCTGACCGGGAACAATGGGAACAACACGCTGGACGCCCTTGCCGGCAACGACACCATAAGAGGCGGGGCGGGTAGCGACCGGTTAGCGGGCTATGATGGCGCCGACCTTCTCGATGGCGGGACCGGGGCCGACCTGATGAATGGCGGTGCCGGCAACGATACCTATTATGTGGACAATGCACTGGACAACGTCATCGACGAAGCGGGCCTCGACCAGATTTTCAGCTTGGTCACGTACTCACTGGCGGCCGCTAACCGAGCGGTAGAAAATCTGCGTCTGACCGGAAACGCCAACGTCGGAGCCACGGGAAATTCCCTCGACAACGTGCTCGACGGCAACGACAGCGACAACATTCTGGACGGCGGCCGAGGCAATGACACCGTGCTTGGGCGGGGTGGCAACGATGCACTAACGGGCGGCCTGGGCATTGACCGGCTTACTGGTGGCGCCGGCAACGATTTCTTCGTTTTCAGCGCGCCGCTCTCAGTGGCCAACCGCGACATCATCACGGATTTCAACCATACGGCCGATGCATTCAGGCTCCAGAATTCGGTAATGCAGGGGCTTGGAGCCACCACGGGAGCCCTCGACCCAAGGTATTTCTTCGCTGGGACTAGTGCGCACGACGCCGACGACCACATCGTCTATGACAAGGTTACGGGTGCGTTGTTTTACGATTCCAACGGAAACGTCGCAGGCGGCGTGACACAGCTCGCGACGCTGACGAACAGGCCGACGCTGCTGGCCGACGATTTTTTCGTGATCTGATCCGACGCCTACAGCGGTGCGCGTGAAAAAGCGATCAAGCGCACCGTTGTAACTTCTTGTTTGCGCATCGCTTTGTTCGAAAAACCGGTGACCTCTTTTTCGAGCGATGGTCTGGTCTAAAATAGTTCTACTGCGTCACAAACTGTGTTGGATGTCTCCTGGCGTCACTTGCTCGTCCCCAATAGACGAGACGAATCGCAACAGTTCACCGAAGCGGTCGTTCCGAGCATCTACGATACGCGTCTATTTTGCCTCCGCAAGCGGACCTAAACATTGGTTGGACAACCAGTCTGCGCTGCCTGCTTCACCTTCCCGCAAAGTCGATCAAACGACACGCACGCGGCGCGTCACCTGGCCATTGCTTTCCCAGTATGTGTGTTTCTTGGCAATCAAGGGATCGTCCATCGCCGGTTGAACCTGTCCCGTGGTGCTGACCGCGCGCGAGGTCACCGTGTGTTCTCCAGGCGACGGATTTGGCCAATCCAGGGACCAGATCTTCCAGGCGTGTTCGGCCTCCTCGCTGCGGTCGATGGTCGCCGGTGCCCATGGCGCTTGATCGATTTGCACTTCGACCCGATCGATCGGTGCCCCCCAGGCTGCCCCAATGATGCGGTAGTCCGAGTCCTTGCGGGTGACCTTCGCGGGCGCGGACTTTATCAGCGCTCGTCCGACTGAGTCCTCGGTCCACACGGTCTCGCCATTGCGCTCTTCCTCCCGGATGGTGACATAGTCACGCGCCATCAGAAGGCTCATGAAGCGGGTGTCGCGCACCTCGATGCGCTCCAGCCACTTGACGTTGGCGATGCCGTACCAGCCCGGAGCAATCAGCCGCAGCGGAAAACCATTGGCCGCCGGCAAGGCGGCTCCGTTCATTTCATAGCAGAGCAGATTGTCTGGGTTCGTCGCTTCGGCAAGCGACATGCTGCGCGCGAAGTTCTGCTGCATCTTGACGTCGCGGATGGCGACCTCGCCGGTGTCAGTGCCGAAAAAGACAACCTCGATGCCATTTTCCAGAACGCCGGCTTCCTCGAGGATCGGGGCGAGCGGCGTCCCTGCCCAGCGGGCATTGCCGATGCCGCCGGTGAAAAACGGAAAACCGTGGTTGCCCGAGCATTCGACTGTGAAAACGACCTCCTGGCGCGGCCGCGCCTTGATGTCGGCGAGGGTCAGTTTCAAGGGCTTCTTGACCAGGCCGCCGATCTCCATCGACCATGTCTTCTCGTCGATCGTTGGTCGATTGAAATGCGAGATGCTGAAGAACTTGTCGTTTGGCGTTATCCAGCTATCCAGATCCTCCCAGACAAGCTGCTTCTGGATGCCGACCGGATCGGGATTTTCGGTCGGCTGGTCCAGCCACCGAACAACTTCCTCGCTCGGCCGTGTTGGAAAAGCGTAAGCCCGACGCGAGGTATAGAGAGCAGCAATTGCGGCAAGGGCAGCACTTCCCTGAACAAGAAGTTCTCTGCGTTGAAGATCAGGCATGTTGTTTCCTCCCAGTTGATCCGGAAACAGGCTGCACGTGCCTTAGGCCGCAGCCTGAACACGGGTAGGCGCAATGAACGTTTGCCCCGCCCGGAGATTATCCGGACAGGTCAAGCAATCAGCGGCGCATCTCAAACATGTGAAGCCTTGGACGAAACTCTCGCTTGGGTTTCGCCTTTTTAAGGGTGCGCCTTTGAGAGGGAAGAGTCCAGGTGTATGATGATCGTCTAATATTTCGAGATCAGGGAGGACAGCATGACGTCTTGGGAAATCAAGGGGCGCGAACTCGTCAATTGCACCTGCGAATATGGCTGCAACTGTCAATTCAATGCGCTGCCCGACAAGGGCCATTGCCATGCCGTGGCCGGCATCCAGATTGATGAAGGTCATCATGGCGAGACCGTTCTCGACGGCCTGCGCATCGCCGCGATCTTCAAATGGCCCGGGGCGATCCACGAGGGCAACGGCGAAGCCATCGCTTTCGTCGACGAGAAGGCAACCGACCAGCAGCGTAACGCGCTGCTGCGCATCATGACCGGCCAGGACACCGACCCGTTCGCGACGATGTTCGCCGTCTACGCCTCGACCGTGACAAAAATGAACGAGCCGGTTTTCACCAAGATCGATCTCGACCTCGATGTCGACGGCCGCAGGGGCCGCATCTTCGTCAAGGACTACATCGAAACTGTCGGCGAACCGATCCGCAACAAGGTGACGGGTGCGGACTCGCGGGCTCAGATCGTGTTGCCGAACGGCTTCGAATATGCGGTCGCCGAGATCGGCAGCGCTTCGAGCACAACCAGCGGGCCGGTTCAGGTGACCACCAAGGACAGTTACGGCCAGTTCGCGCGGCTGCATCTCAACAATCACGGGGTGGTGCGGGCCTGACGCGGCGCATGAACGGCGCGTCGCCACTGGAACGGCTGCTCAGGCGCGACCGCGTCATCACGATTGCGGGCGTGGTGGCGCTGTGCCTGCTGGCCTGGCTTTACATCGCCGCCGGCGCAGGGATCGGCATGAATGCGTGGGAGATGTCGAGGCTCGCGTTATTCCCGCACCTGCAAACTCCGAACATGACATCCGATATGACCTCTGACATGCCCGGCATGGACATGTCTGGCATGGATATGTCCGGCATGGACATGAGCGCGATGGCGACGGAGCCGCGGGCCTGGGGGGCCGCGAACTGGGCGCTGATGATCGCCATGTGGTGGGTCATGATGATCGCCATGATGTCGCCGAGTGCGGCGCCGACCATCCTGCTCTATGCGCGCGTGCATCGCCATGCGCTGGCACAGGGTCAGATCCAGGACAAGCTCGCGCCGACCGGTGTGTTCATGGCAGGCTACCTCCTGGTCTGGCTGGGGTTCTCCGTCGCCGCAACCGCATTGCATTGGCTGCTCGAACGCGAAGCCTTCGTTTCGGCAACGATGATGAGTTCGCAGAGCCGCTGGCTTTCAGCTATCGTCCTGATCGGCGCGGGGATCTATCAGCTCTCGCCCTTCAAGAACGCCTGCCTGTCGCATTGCCGGGCACCGACGGCGTTCCTTGCCCGCCACTGGCGTCCGCACGCCCTTGGCGCGCTGCGTCTGGGCGCATTGCACGGGGCGTTTTGTGTCGGATGCTGCTGGATGCTGATGGCGCTGTTGTTCGTGGGTGGCATCATGAACCTGGTGTGGATTGCCGCGCTCGCCATTCTGGTGCTGGTTGAAAAGGCGTTTCCTGCCGGCCCGTGGGTTGGCCGGGCAGCTGGCATTGCCCTGATCGCCTGGGGCAGCGCAACGCTTTTGGTCTGACGACCAGGGCCGCCTCTGTCGGCAATCAAAGCGTCGAGGAACTTTGAATTCTCGCATCCGTTACCGAATATCGTGGATGGGAGGCTCCGCCGATGAATGCCAGCGATGAAAGGACTGTATCGCTCTGGGCGGCGACCGAAGTCGTGCCCGATGCGGTGCCGCTCGGGCAAAGCGAACAGGTCGATGTCGTGGTCGTCGGGTCTGGGATTGCCGGACTGTCGGTCGCCTACGAACTGGCTGTCGCCGGGCAAAAGGTGGCTGTCCTCGATCGCGGCCGGATCGGAAGCGGCATGACGGCTCGCACCACTGCGCACCTGTCATCTGTCTGCGACGACTATTTTTCGGAGCTGACCAAATTGCGCGGCGAGGACCTGGCGCGGATTTTTTACCAAAGCCAATCGGCCGCTATCGACCGTATCCAATCCATCCGGGAGACCGAGCGTATCGCTTGCGATTTCCGGCGCCTTGATGGCTTTCTCTTTCCGGCTTCCGGCAGCCAGGAATCCGATATCACGCGCGAACTGGACGCCGCTCTGAAGATCGGTGTCGAGGTCGAGAAGACCAGGGGCGTGCCGTTTGCAGGCTTTTCGGATGTGCAGGCCCTTCGATACGCCAATCAGGCGACCTTCCACCCGCTCAAATATCTCCGCGGGCTGGCCGCGGCCATCCGCGCGCGCGGCGGCGTGCTTTATGCTGATACTATCGTCGAAAAGGTCGAGGAGACTGATGGCGGCGTGCGTGTAACCACGGTTTCGGGCTTTACCGTGTCTGCCAGATCGGCCGTTGTCGCCACCAACTCGCCGATCAACGATCGGGTCGCGCTTCACACCAAGCAAGCGCCCTATCGAACCTACGCGATGTCGTTCGAGATCGCGCGCGATACCATACCGGATGCGCTGTATTGGGATAATGAAGACCCTTATCACTACGTTCGGCTTCAGCCTGGCGACGGTCGGACCGACTTCCTGATCGTCGGAGGTGAAGACCACAAGACAGGACAGGCCGATGATGCCGGTGACCGTTTCGCGGCCCTGACGGCCTGGACCAAAAGGCTGGTGCCCGATGTCGGCGTGGAAATCAACCGGTGGTCCGGGCAGGTGATGGAGACCGTCGATTATGCGGGGTTCATCGGCCGCAATCCTGGCGACAGCCGCGTCTTTGTGGCGACCGGGGATTCCGGCCAGGGCATTACCCATGGCGTCGTCGCCGGCCTGTTGATTTCAGACCTGATTCTGAAGGAGGAAACGCCCTGGCGCGAACTCTATGAGCCGTCTCGCAAGACGGCAGGCGCGATCGGCGATTACCTGTCGGAGAATGCGACAGCGATCAAGAGTTTTGCCGAATATATCGCGCCTGGCGAGATCGATTCCGTCGATAAGCTGCGACCGGGAGAAGGTGCCATCGTCCGCGAAGGGCTCAGCAAGATCGCCGCATTTCGCGATGACGACGGCACGCTCTACAAGCGCTCGGCCGCATGCACGCATGTCGGCTGCCACGTCCACTGGAACTCGCTCGAGCGCTGCTGGGACTGCCCCTGCCACGGTTCGCATTTTGCAATCGACGGCACGGCCTTGAACGGACCGGCCGTGGCGCCGCTGGGAAGCGAGTAGGGCAGTAGGCAGTAGGCAGTAGGCAGTGGGCAGTAGGCAGTGGGCAGTAGGCAGTAGGCAGTAGGCAGTAGGCAGTGGGCAGTGGGCAGTGGGCAGTGGGCAGTGGTGAGGAAGCCATTCCAGGGGCCATTCCCCTACTCCCCTACTGCCTACTGCCTTCCCTTACTTACAATTCCTTTTCGGCCAACTCGCGAAACGCGTCGGGAACCGACCGCGATTGGCCGAGCGCGACCGAGGCATAGCCGACCGCCTCCCAGCCGAAGCGGTCGCGGATCTTGTCGATGGCGCGGTCGGCGGTCCAGCGTGCCGCACCCTTCCTGGTGCCGGGGCGGAGGCGGTCGCCGTCGAGGCCGAGCGGCAGTTCCAGCTGCAGGGCCGGCTGCTTCTCCAGATGCGAGACGGCGATCGCCAGCAGCGAAATGGTCTTTTCGTGCGGATGATCGACAAGCACCTTGCGCACCAGCGCCTCGGCAATCTCGGCCAGCATCGCGGTTGCCGAAATCGGCTGGTCGAGCGTGATCGAACGCGTGACCGAGCGCAGATCGGCAAAGCGAACGCGGACCGTCACCGTGCGGCCGGGCCGCGATTTCGCCCGCAGCCTGGTGGCGACCCTGTCGGCCAGATGCAGCAGGGTGGGCACGAAGATTTTTGCCTCGGCCGGTTTCCTGCCGAGCGCCGATTGCGCGCCGGCCGATCGCGCCCGGCGCTGCGTCTCGAGTTTTCGCGGATCGCGGTTCCAGGCCAGCGCGTTGAGTTTTTCACCTGCCGCCGGGCCGAGCAGACGCTCCAGCGACCCACCATTGGTCTTCGCCAGTTCGCCGATGGTGCGCACACCAATGCCGGCCAGCCGCTCCCTGGTGACCGGACCGACGCCCCACATCAGTTCGACCGGCAGGTCGTGCAGAAACTCCAGCTCGTGGCGCGGATCGACCACTACCAGCCCGTCGGGCTTGGCCACCTGCGAGGCGATCTTGGCCAGGTGCTTGGTGCGCGCCACGCCGACCGAGATCGGTAGCCCGAGCTCCGCCCGCACGCGGCGGCGGATGGTTGTCGCGATCTCGGCAGGCGGGCCGAACAGATGGGTGCAGCCAGCGACGTCGGCAAAGGCCTCGTCGATGGAAATCCGCTCGACCACCGGCGTGAAATCGCCGAGCACTTGAATAGCCGCATCGCCGAGTCGCTGATAATCCTTGAAATGGCCGCCGACGAAGATCAGCCCGGGGCAGAGTTCACGCGCGCGCCGCCCCGGCATGCCGCCGCGCACGCCAAAGGCCCTGGCCTCGTAGGACGCGGCCAAGACGACGCCGCCGCCGACGGCGATCGGCTTGCCGCGCAGGGCGGGGTCGAGCAACTGTTCGACCGAGGCATAAAAGGCGTCCAGATCAGCGTGGAGGATGTTGGCTTCCATCCGGCCCGTTCGCCCGCGGCGGTTCGAACGCCGCATTGTCTTGAGGGTGGGTTTTTGTGGAACATAAAGAGAACAAATAGGGCGGATTGTCAAGGAGCGTGGAGGGCAGGTGGAGGGCAATCGCTTCAGGTCTGCGCTGCCCAATCCGCTTACCTTTCCAGCGTTGGTGGTTGGCGAAAACTGAAGCGGCTGCTGTCCCCTTGCAGGGGAGATGTCCGGCAGGACGGAGGGTGTAGTCCCGCCGACCTCTCAAGACCTGGGTTCCTCGCCCACCGCGAAGCGGGGGAGAGGTGGACGCGAAGCGGCCGGAGAGGGGGCTTTCGTAGGGCGCAGTCCCCCTCTCCGTCTCGGCTTCGCCAAGCCACCTCTCCCCCACTTTCGTTGGGGGCGAGGAACCCAAGCTGGAATGAATCTGCGATCCTCCCCCCTCTGCCCCGCCGGGCATCTCCCCTGCAAGGGGAGATCGGCAGCTTCGCCGGCGACACCTACCCCGGAATGTTTGAGAGCCCGGCAGGCGGACGAGGGGCGGCGCCGACTTCAAACGATTGGCTGACGGCAGGTGCCGCGACCTACAACCCCATCTTGTAGCCGAGATGGCTGGCGGTGAAACCGAGGCCCTCGTAGAAGGCGTGCGCCTTCTGTCGGCTCTTGTCGGTCGTGAGCTGAACGAAGCTGCAGTTGTGCGAGCGGCATTCTTCAACCGCCCATTCGATCATCTGCTTGCCGACGCCGCGAGACCGCCATTGCCGCGCGACGCGAACGCCTTCGATCTGGCCGCGCCAGGCACCTCTCCTGGATATACCCGGAATGAAGCTGAGCTGCAGGGTTCCAATCACTTGCCCGGCTTCGACAGCCACGGCCAGCAGCTGGTTGGGATCGGCATCGATCGCGCTGAAGGCATCGAGATAGGACGGCGCGAGCGGCGTCGACGCGTCTTCGCGACCAGCGCCAAGCGCATCGTCGGCAAGCAGCGCGACGATCGCCGGCAGGTCGGGCGCTTGCGCGCGACGGAATTTGATCTCGCTCATCGAGCGGGAGACATACGGCGCGGGCTTGGTGACGGCAAGTGCGGGTTGAGCGGCGGCGTCCTTGCGCATGACCATCTCGAGGACGGCGAGCTTTGCGCAAGACTGTCTGTTCTCGGACACGACGGTTCAAATCTAACGGCTTCAGAGCGAGATTCTAAGGAAGAAGAGGCATAGAAGACTGCGCGCATTCGCCAAATGGGGTTGCCTTGGTCAATCGATCCGTCATCGCCAGCGTCGTGCTAACAGCGGCCATTTTAGCGGGGATGCCTGCAACGGCGGCAGCCGGTGCATCGTTGAAACCAAAAGACGGGCAGGCCGGCACCTGGACGGTCGAAGGTGAGTGCAAGCGCCTTGTCGCCCGCAACGAGAAGCTCGGTTGCACTGGTGAGGTCACGCGGACGAAATTCTCCGATGGGACAATTACTTTCAGGTTTTCCGACGGTGAGAACTGGCTGGTCTTTCGCACGAAGGAGGCGACGGCCCGGCTGTGGCAAGGCTACAAAACCATTCTCGACGTCGATGGCGTTGCCTTCGGCCCAGTCGGCAGCGCGCCTGAAATCATTACCAGAATAGCGGGTGCGGGATGCTCGTATGGGGCTCCTTATTTCGGCCAGGCCAATATAGATTGCAGGGCCGTTGTCGATTTCCGGATGTGGGCTGCGGCGGTCAACACGGACGGGCGGCTGCCGGTGCCGGATAGCGAATATATTCCGCCAACGCGATCCGCACCGTAGCTGTCATTCGCAGGTTTCGCCGACTTCCAGCTTACGCCGCCTGCCGTGACCAGAGGCGGTGGCCGTAGCGGCGGAAGAAGCGCGCCAGCAGAAGCTGCTGCCTGGCGCGGGCGAGATCGGCGCCGCGCCTTTCCTGGCGCCAGCGCGGCATATTGCGATAACAGGCAATGAAGCGGGCGGCGTCCTCGAGCGCCTCTTCAGCCGATTGCGCCGGGCCGATCGCCGCCAGGAACAAGGCCTCGCCGAGCTTCAGCCGGTCGACCAGCGCCTTGCGCTGGCCATGGCCGAGGCGCGCCCGGCCTATGCCGTCGCGGCGGATAGCGGCGAAGGCGGCGAGCATCGCCGGGCTGTCGCCGCTATAGCCGCAATCGCGGGCGAACTGGGCGGAGAGGGCGTCCATCTTCGTCTCCTTGGCTGGCGGCGGCGCGACGGAGACCCGGTCCCGTCGCCCATTCATCTGGGATATCGCATGTAAGCATAACTCAAAAAATGGCACAAGTTAAACTTTTGCATGGGTTGAGTGGAACCGACTCGACTCTTCGGGAAAAACCCCTAATGTTGTGAACAAAACAGGAACTGAGGCATCAGGGACGATGGCATTGCCGGGCAAGGAAGCAACGATCGCCGAGGTCGTCTCGATCGCGGTCGAGTGTATCGATTGCGGTCGAAACAGATGGTGGAAGCCGGCCGAGCTGAGGCGATTCGGGGTGACCGCGCAGACGCCGCTGGCGGCGCTGTCGGGGCGGCTTCGCTGCTCGGCCTGTCGCGCCGATGGCCTGCCGGGCGCGGCGGTCTCGATCCAGGCGGCGTTCATCGACGAGCGGCAGCAGCGCCGCGCCGAGGCGCGGATGCTTGGCGAGCGCGAGGTTCCGCTGGAGAGATCCAGGCGGGCTTGATGGCGCCCGCTTGCGGGCAGGGGAATCGCATGGGAAGCCGAGGCTTCGAGGCTTTCGCTCTACGATGTACCCCCACCCCTAGCCCCTCCCCACAAGGGGGAGGGAGACTCCGTTGGCGCTGACCTCGGCAGATTGCCTGACTCGGCGCTAAGGGAAGTAAAGGCGCGGCAGCATTCCCTCCCCCTTGTGGGGAGGGTTAGGGTGGGGGTCCTCTTCGCAAGAATCCCTATTGCCCCTGCCGGCGATGCCGTTGCGGGGAGAAGGAGCGCTCCGCCGCCGCCGCCCTAGTAACCCAGCAGTTCCTTGAGCGGGATGACGCGCCAGACGTGTTTTATCGCGTAGCGGTTGAAGGTCAGCGACTTCGGCGGATTGTACTGCTCGACGACCAACTCGGCGGCGGTCCGCTTGACCAGCTTTTTGATGAAGGCCTTGCCGTTGCGCTCGTTTTCCTCGGGAAACATCTCGATCACCACGTGGTCGCCGGGCACAGCGTCGCGGCCGCCGCAATAGAGCATCTCGCCGGGCTCGTAGCGCGGCACCATCGAGTCGGAGAGCACGTGCAGCGCGAACACCTTGCGCAGATGGGCGATGCCGGGCGGGCGCTGGACATAGCCGGCGACCTCGCCGTTGAAGGTGAAGTCACCGTCGTCGCCGCCGACCGCGGCACCCAGAAGCTCGATGTCCATCGGGCCGGCGGGCAGGGGGGCGGCGTCGGTGACGATCTCGGCGTCGGCGACATTGTCGGCGTCGTCGAGGAAGACGACCTCGCCCTTGCCGAGCGCCACCGGGTCGACGCGCAGGAAGGCGGCGGTCTTCAAAAGGTTCTCGGTTTTCGGCAGGTTGCGGCCGGTTTCCCAATTGCCGACAGCGGCGACGTCGGTGTCGTTGTGCTCGGCAATATGGCGCATCACCAGGCCGCGCTGCTTGCGCGCCTTGCGGATCGCCGCCCCGACCTTGATCGACAATGAGGTTTTCGCCATGGCGCCATCTGAAACATAAGAATCGGTTTCGTCCATGAAAGAATGGCTTGCATAATTTTTTGAGTTATGCTTATATACGGCCATGCACAAGCCACGCTCCATCCCGCTTTCCCATCCGTCCCGGCTGTCCTCCTCCCCGGCCGGGATGAAGCCCGAGGCTCGCGCCTCGGATCCGGTCGCCCTGCCGTCAGCGGCGGCGACCGGAACGGCCGGAGCCGTCCCCTCACGGCTCCGGCCCCGAATTTCGGCGCGTGCAATGCGGGCCTTTCGTGCATCCGCACCGAGGACGGCACGGTCATCGTCTTCGACCGGCGCACGGGCAGGGCGGTTTCCCCTGGGAGAGGTAATCGGCGACGCCGCGCCGCCCCTCAGCTGCCTGCCGGCATCGGGGAGAGGGGGCAGCTTCGGCATCTACGCAACCCTTTCGATCTCGATGGAAGAACATCATGCCCGCCTATACCGACACAAAATTGCGAAGCATCGCCCGCACGCCGGCCAGGCTGGCGCCGCCAGTCTGGCTGCCGCAGCGCCCGTTGGTGCGCGAGATCCACGGGCCCGACGGCGAGGCCCTCAAGCTGCCGTCGCCGCGCCCGGCTGCCGCCGTCGGGCGCCCGCCGCATGTCGCGGCCATGCGCTTCATCGACTGCCTGTTCAACCGCTGCCGCGCACCGCTCGATCTGACGCTGGAGCAAGACCCCGAAAACGACGCGCCCGGCAGCCGGCCGGCACTGGCGATGCTGTGCTGCGGCCTGCGCACGCGGCCGCTGAAAAGCTACTGCGCCTATCACGCGGCGCGGTTCTGCGATCATCGCCGTACGGCTCTCGCGGACGCAGCGTGAGCGGCATCGGTCGAGAGTCTTCTCGCCAAGCACGGCGGCCCGGTTCCTCGCCCCCGCTGCGCGGAGGAGCCCAGGTTCTGCGAAGACAGCAATGAAACGAGGAGCCACAGATGAGCAAGAAGACCGCCCAAAAGGCCAAACCGCCCAAATTACCCACTGATGAGGCCGAGCAGGTGCGTATCCGCACGCAGGTCGGCCATGATTTCGCGCTGAAGGACGATGCCTTCGGCCGCAAGCGGCTGGCGACCGGCACGCTGGAGGCGAGGCGCGTCTATGAGGTGTCCAATAGCGGCCACACCGCGACCGGCGGCATTGTGCGGGTGCGCAACGTCGACCCGCTGACCGGCATCACCTCGCTGTCGCGCCAGCAGCGCGAGGCGGGCATGCGCTACCGCGAGGATTTTCGCGTCTCGGCACAGGACGGCGTCAAGCCGATGGCGCTGACCGAGCGCGTCGACGGCGGACGCATCGGCGGCGGCGTTGCCGACCGTATCCTGTCCGCCGGCCGCGCCTATGCCGACGCCACCAGGGCGCTTGCGCATTGGGAGGTGTCGGTCGTGGTGCAAAAAGTCTGCTGCGCCGGCGAAACGGTGAAGAGCCTCGCCGAACAGACCGGCGAGCCGCGGGATGTGCTGTCGAAACTGCTCAAAATCGGGCTGGACTTGCTGGCGGTGCATTACGGAATGATGCTGATGCGGCGGCCGCGGGGTAGAGGGCAAACGGGGCGGGCGCTACGAACTTGTCATGCCATCAGAGGCTGCCTACCTGACCAAGAGATGTGAGGGTTGGCAATGCGTTTCATGGGCGGTGTTTTGGGGGCAATCTTAGTGATCGTCGGCATTGTTGCGGCAACGGCGGCTGTGTTCAGCACCCATCCGATTTTTTAATGTCTCGCTTGTCTTTGCGCTTTTGTTTGCCGCCGCAGTGCTACGGACTCATCTAAAGCCCCAGAAGCGAAAGTAGCTAAGCCGCATCCTGATTTGGGGCGCGCAGCGAACCTGGATCGGCCAGCGTCCTCCAATTGAAGGGCGCGGGTTTCCCGACGGACTGTTACGTTGCGCCATTGCTGGTAGGTCACGATGCCAAAGATGCCGCTAAACGCTCATTTTGCAGATACGGCGCCGACGTCTTCGGTGCTGACCGCGTATGATGAGCACTGCATGCTGACTTACATCCGGCTGCTCGATGCTTCGGCGGACGGGGCCGATTGGCGCGAGGTCGCCCGCACCGTCCTGCATATTGATCCGGTGCAGGAGCCGGAACGGGCATTCCGGGCTTGGGCGACGCATCTGGCGCGTGCCCGCTGGATGGCCGGCAAAGAGACGATCGGCACGACAGACGGCATGGAATGACGGTGGAGATTTTTCGTGGAACTGCCGTCACGGTCTGCCCGTTTAGATAGGAAACCAACTGGGAAGCGCCCGATGAACCCTTGGCAAATCAACACGTTGGAGGCCTGCTGCCTGCTTGCCGTCCCGCTGTCGATGATCCTTACGGTTCTGGTGGCGGGTTTTATCCTTGGCTGAGTCTGCACCGTTTCAATAAAGGAGACGGTACGCATCGCGCCACCGGCGCGAGTTGCGCCTTGGCATTCATCGCGCGCGACACCTTCAGCGACGACAAAAATGATCCTGCCTCTCAGTCCTTGGCGCGCTCCACATAGGCGCCATCAGCCGTCATCACCACCACGCGGGTGCCGGCAGTGATGTGCGGCGGCACCAGCGTGCGCACGCCGTTGGACAGCGTCGCCGGCTTGTAGGACGAGGATGCCGTCTGGCCCTTGGTGACCGGCTCGGTGTCGACCACCTCGAAGGTGGCGCGCTGCGGCAGCACCAGCGAGATGGCGATACCGTTGTACTGTGAAATCTGCACCGCCATGCCTTCCTTGAGATAGGGCGCCATCTCGCCGACCACGCTTTCCGGCACCGCGACCTGGTCATAGCTTTCCGGGTTCATGAAATGATAGCCTTCGGCGTCGTGGTAGAGGAAAGTATGCTCGCGCTCCTCGACATAGGCGCGCTCGACCTGCTCGGTGGTGCGGTAGCGCTCCGAGACTTTCACCCCGTCGGAGATGCGGCGCATATCGAGCTGGGTCACCGGCGTGCCCTTGCCCGGATGGATGTTTTCGGCAAAGAGGATCACATAGAGCTTGCCGTCCTTTTCGACGACATTGCCTTTGCGTAGGGAACTGGCGATGACCTTCACGGGCTTTATTCCTAACAGCGTTGATTGGCCTGGGAGCGCCGAATGGCGCAAATCGGCTGCGGGAGCCGTTCGGTGCGGCCTAGCGCATCTTGGCGGCAATCGCCAGTCCCCGATGCAAATCCTGTCGCCATGACCGCCGCCTCGCCCTGGTGGACGCCTGATGTTCACGCCGACCGGCGGCCGCGGTTGATCCTGCGCAACGCCATCACCGCGGCCGTGCGCGACTGGTTTGCCCGCCGCGACTTCGTCGAAGTCGAGACGGCGGCACTGCAGGTCTCGCCCGGCAACGAGGCGCACCTGTCGGCCTTCGCCACCGAGGCGATCGGCCCGGATGGGCGGCACCAGCCGCTCTATTTGCACACCTCGCCGGAATTCGCCTGCAAGAAGCTGCTCGCCGCCGGCGAGAAACGCATCTTCAGCCTGAGTGCGGTCTATCGCAACCGCGAGCGCGGCCCATTGCACCATCCGTCCTTCACCATGCTCGAATGGTACCGGGCCGATGAGACCTACGACAGCCTGATGCAGGATTGCGCCGGGCTTGTCGCGCTGGCCGCCGAACGCGCCGGCACAAAGCGTTTTGCCTTTCGCGGCCGCGAGGCCGATCCGTTCGCCGAGCCGGAACGGTTGAGCGTCGCCGAGGCTTTTATCCGCTATGCCGGCATCGATCTGCTGGCCACAGTCGCCGCCGACGGCAGCACCGATCGCGAGGCGCTGCACGCGTCTCTGGTCCAGGCGGGCTTGCGCACCGCGCCCGACGACAATTGGGCCGATCTGTTCAGCCGGGTGATGGTGGAAAAGATCGAACCGGGGCTGGGGCAGGGGCGCGCCACCATTCTTTACGGCTATCCGATCTCGGAGGCCGCCCTTGCCCGGCCGAGCGCCGATGACCCGAGGACCGCCGAGCGCTTCGAGCTCTATTGCTGCGGCGTCGAGCTGGCCAATGCGTTCGGCGAGCTGACCGACGCCGACGAGCAGCGCCGGCGCTTCATCCTCGAAATGGACGAGAAGCAGCGCATCTACGGCGAACGCTATCCGATCGACGAGGATTTCCTCGCCGCACTGGCCATCATGCCGCAGGCGAGCGGCGCCGCGCTCGGCTTCGACCGGCTGGTGATGCTGGCGACGGGGGCGATGCGGGTCGAGGATGTGATGTGGACGCCGGTGACGGGGTGAAAGTCAGCGCCTGTCCGCATCGGCCTCGATGATTATGTGCTGGCAGACATTGTCGATATCGCGAATGATGTCGTCGTTCCAGAAGCGCAGGATGGTCCAGCCGCTGCTCTTCAAATAAGCGCTGCGTGCTGCATCGCGCTCCGCGTGTTCAGTGTTCGCGTGCTGGCTGCCATCGACCTCGACGACTAGGCGGTGTGTCGGACAGGGCAAAATCAACAATGTAGGGTCCGATTGGCACTTGCCGGCGAAAGCTCAGCCCCATCAATCGATGGGTGCGAAGCTCGTTCCAAAGTTTCAACTCGGCGTCGGTCATCACGTGACGCATCGATTTTGCGTTCTTGCGCTGACGCGGCGGAACGAGATCGTGACCCATCAGACACCCTCGCTTTGGACATTAGCGACGTCATGGATGACGGCCGATCTCCCCCCTTGCGGGGGAGATCGGCCGTCATCAACGCCTTCGCCAGCCTTGCTGCGGGTTCCATCCCCCTACCGCCCCATCAGCAAATTAACGATCAGCTGCTGCAGATTGCCGCGCGGGGCGAATTCTACCCGGTCGAAATCGCGGCTTGCCTTCTGCCGAGCCTGGGAGAGTTCGGCAAGCCGCCTGGTCATTTCGGTCCTGATCTTTTTGCAGCCGGGATCGTCGGGGACGGACAAGCCGATGGTGGCCGCCTCGATCTTGCGCGCCATGTCCGTATACATCTCGCCATGCACCTTTTCATGGGCGGCAAGGCCAGCAGCAAAAACCTCCCAGCTTTTTTGAACGGCGTCCGGTAGCGACCCGGATGGCTTGGGCAAGATGTAGGTGATGATGAGCTTCGGCCGTGCCGACATCAGCACGCAGGCATCGCCTTGCGGCTGGTAGTTTCTGACCCAGGTCAGCTTGTAATCGGTGTATGCCATGACGCGGCGCTTGCTTTTGCCGATGGTTGGCCCCTGCTCGCCCATCGAGGCATGGAGTTCCGGCCCGGTCTGCCCTGAAATGGCGTAGGTTTCGACCTTCTCGACCGGCTTCCACTGCGACTTCGACTGCGCCCCCATCTGCGCCTGCCCCGGCGATGCCAGCAAACAGGCCAGGAGCAGATACTTCAGAACGGCTGTCTTCATGCGAATCCTCCGGGCGATGCCTTTGGTGTGAGATCATCAACGCATGGCCGGAATGCGGTCAAGGCGCCCTTGCAAACTCGCCTATCGCATTTCGCGTCGAAAGAACCAATCAACGGCGATGTGCCGCAAACTCAATCCGCTTGGCGGGTTCGTTTTGAAATCTTCTTTCTCATTAAATTCTATAAACTTAGTAGAGTTAGCGCACACAAGCGTTTTGCGAGGAGCCAAAATGTCGAAAAATCTGGTGGTGGGGCTGTCGGGCAACCTGACCCGTCCGTCGAAGACCAAGGCGTTCATCAGCCACATCGTTGCGGAGGTGGCGAGCAGCACCGGTGCAGCCTCGACCGTTTTCGACATCGAGGATCTCGGTCGGTCGTTTCCGCTGGCAAGGCGCATTGGCGATCTGGATCCATCGGCCAGGAACATCGTCGAGCGATTACTGGGCGCCGACGTCCTGGTGGTTGGCTCGCCGACTTTCAAAGGCAGCTACACCGGGCTTTTCAAGCATTTCTTCGACCTGCTCGACCCGTCATCCCTGCGGGGAAAGCCGGTTATCCTTGCTGCAACCGGCGGCGGCGATCGTCATTCGCTGGTGGTCGAACATCAGCTGCGGCCGCTGTTCGGCTTCTTCGAGGCGCTGACCCTGCCGACCGCGATCTACGCCTCCGACAAGGACTTCGCCAACGGCGTGCTGGTGTCCGAAGCCATCCATGCTCGCGCCAGCCAAGCGGTCGCCGAAGCATGCCGGGCGGTGCCACGCAGCGTCGGTCTTGCCGCCTGAACACGCCACCAGCCCAGTGTCCTCAATCCGCTTCCCGCACAGCTCAGAAGGAGCCCGCAATGACCAGACCCAGCAAGTCGAGGCAGATCAAGCTTGGTGCTTTCCTGCCCGGTGGCGGACAGCATATCGCAGCCTGGCGCCATCCTGACGCGCCGGCCGACGGCGCGACGAATTTCGAGTTCCACAGGCAGCTCGCGCTGACCGCCGAGCGCGGCCTGTTCGACGCCTATTTCCTCGCCGACAATCTGACCGTCGGCCTCGGCGCCCGCGAAGGCGGCAATGCCAAGATCGCCGGGTTCGAGCCGGTGACGCTGTTTGCCGCATTGGCGCCGCTCACCACGCATCTGGGCTTCATCGCCACCGCCTCCACCACCTATGAGGAGCCCTATACGCTCGCCCGCAAGTTCGCCTCGCTCGACCTGCTGTCGAACGGCCGGGCCGGCTGGAATGTGGTGACCTCGGCGGGTGACGAGACCGCGCGCAATTTCAATCGCGAGACGCAGCCTGCCCACGCCGAGCGTTATGCCCGCGCGCATGAACATGTCGAGACGGTCAAGGCGCTGTGGGACAGCTGGGAAGACGATGCCTTCATCCGCGACAAGAAGTCGGGGCGCTTCTACGACAAGGACAAGCTTCACGACATCGACCACAAGGGCCGGCATTTCAGCGTCAAAGGTCCGCTCAATGTGCCGCGCCCGGTTCAGGGCCACCCGGTGGTGGTGCAGGCCGGGCAGTCGGAGGACGGACGCAAGCTCGCCGCCCAGTCGGCTGAGGTCATCTTCACCGCCCATCAGAACCTGGCCTCGGCGCAAGAATTCTACCGCGATATCAAGGCGCGCGTGGCGGCAGTCGGCCGCGATACCGGGCAGGTGCTGATCATGCCGGGCATAGCCCCCTTCGTCGGCCGCACCGAAGAGGAAGCCCGCGCCAAGTACCAGCAGCTGAACGAGCTGATCCTGCCCGAGGATGGCGTGGCCCTGCTCAATGGGTTGGCCGGCCAGACGCTCGACATCAGGGGTTACCCGCTCGACGGACCGCTGCCGCCGAGCCGGGAAACCGAAGGCATGAAGAGCCGCCAGGCGCTGATCCGCCAGATTGCCGACGAGCACAACTTCACCATCCGCCAGCTCTACCAGTGGGTGGCGACGGCCCGCGGCCACTACACCGTGATCGGCAGCGTGGCGCAGGTTGCCGATCAGCTGGAGGAATGGTTCGGCAACGACGCCGCCGACGGCTTCAACATCCTGCCGCCGTGGCTGCCCGGCGCGCTCGACGATTTCGTCGACCTGGTGATCCCCGAGCTGCAGCGTCGCGGCCTGTTCCGCACCGCCTACGAGGGCAGGACGCTGCGCGAGAATCTCGGCCTCAGGCGGCCGGAAAACCCCTGGACCGCCGCCCGCTCCAAGGTGCTGGCTGCCGAATAGAGTCTCTTGAAGCAAAGGGGTAAGACGATGAGTTTGCAACACATCGAGCAGCGGGTGACGATCGATGCACATGGCGGCAGAACCGGCCTTGGCGCCGATTTCCCGCGCCTGGCCAACCGCACTGTCATCCGCTTCCTGTCCCGCTACGGCATCCTGATCGGCTTCCTCGCGATCTGGCAGGTGTCGAGCAGCGCGGGATGGGTCAACGCCGCGGTGCTGCCGCCGGTCGACACGATCGTCTCCGCACTGTGGAATGGTCTGGCCGGCGGCACCTTGCTTGGCGACATCGCCATCAGCCTGCAGCGCGCCGGCCTCGCCTTCGCGGCGGCGGTGGCGGTTGCCATCCCGCTTGGTCTGTTCATGGGCCAGGTGCGCGCCGTCGAAACCGCGCTTGACCCGATCCTGCAGGTTTTCCGGCAGACCTCGGCGCTGGCGCTCTATCCGGTGTTCATCCTGCTGCTCGGGCTGGGGGAGGCATCAAAGGTCTTCGTCATCTTCTGGGCGACGCTGTTTCCGCTGCTGCTCAACACCATCAGCGGCGTCAAGCAAGTCGATCCGAAACTGCTCGAGATGGCCCGGGTCTACGGCGCCACGCGGCTCACCGCATTTCGCCGGGTCGTGCTTCCGGGGGCCGTCCCTTCGATCTTCGTCGGCTTGAGGCTGAGTGCGACCACGGCGCTCTTGTTGCTGATCGCATCCGAAATGATCGGCGCCAACAAGGGCATCGGCTTCCAGGTGATGAACGCGCAGTACAACTTCCAGATCCCGCTGATGTTTGCAGCGATCGTCATCCTTGCCGGCCTTGGCCTGATCGCTAACCAGGCGCTGGTCGGCCTGCAGCGGCGGCTCTGCCGCTGGAGCAATCCCATCGACTGACCAGCTTTCAACCATCCTCTCCAACAGGCCCCATCCTCCAACACGAAAGTCCGGACCATGCCAATCACTCGCCGTTCCCTGCTTGCGGGCGCTCCCTTTGCCGCCGGCATCATCGCCACCGGCCTGCCTCGCTTTGCCGTTGCGCAAGCCGCGCCGGTCACGTTGCGCTACCTCGCCAGCCGTGGCAGCATCTCGCCGCATGAGCTGGCGGACGCGCTCGGCTATTTCAAGGACGTCGGCGTCAAGGTTGAGAATGTCGGCTACTCCAGCGGCGGCCCGGAATCGCTGTTCGCGCTCGCCTCCGGCAGCGTCGATCTCGGCTCGGCCGCAACCGCTGCGGTGATCAATTCGATCTCCGGCGGCAACGACTTCGTCGCTGCCTATCCAAGCAACGGCATCAACGGCCAAGTGCGCAGCGTCTTCTACGTGCTGGAAGACAGTCCGATCAAATCGATTGCCGACATCGCCGGCAAGACCATTGCGGTCAACACGCTCGGCGCCCATCTCGACTATACCGTGCGCGAGGCGCTGCACGGCGTCGGCCTGCCGCCTGATGCCGCCAACCTCGTCGTCGTGCCCGGGCCGCAGCTTGAACAGACCTTGCGGTCACGCCAGGTCGATATCGCGGCACTGGGCTACTGGCAGGCGACGTTTGCCGGCGCGCTGGTCGACAAGGGCGGTGTGCGCGGCGTGTTCAACGACACCGACGTGCTGGGCGAACTGGCCGGCGGCTTCATTGTCCTGCGGCGCGACTTCATCGCGGCGCATCCGGATGGCGCCCGCAATTTCGTCAAACAGTCGGCCCGCGCCGCCGACTGGTCGCGCCAGAACCCGAACGAGGCGCGCAAGGTGCTTGCGGAGATCCTCGATAAACGCGGCGAAAATGGCGAGCTGGCGCGCTACTGGACCGGCTTCGGCCTGCGCGAAGGGGCGAAGGCTGACAACCGCGACATAGACTTCTGGGTCGGCGTGCTCGAGCGCGACGGCCGGCTGCCCAAGGGCAGGCTGAAAGCCGCGGATATTCTTTACGGGCGCGGCGAAACGAAAACCAATTGATCGGGAGACGGCCATGGCCAGCACAAGCGGCGGCGAGGTCACGATACGCGACCTCTCCAAATCCTTTACCCTCGGCGGGCGCCCGCTTGCCGTGCTGAGGGCGCTCAACCTCGATATCCGTTCCGGCGAATGTCTCGTCATCGTCGGCGCCAGCGGATCGGGCAAGACCACGCTGCTGCGCATCCTTGCCGGTCTTGAGGCCGCCGACAGCGGCGGTGTCGCGATCGACGGCAGGCCAGTCCATGGCGTCGGCGCCGAGCGCGCGGTCATCTTCCAGGAACCGCGCCTGCTGCCCTGGCTGACGGTGCTCGGCAACGTCGCCTTTGGCCTCGAAGTGCGGGGCGTGCCCAAGGCGGAGGCCGAGGACAAGGCCCGCTTCTATACCGCGCTCGTCGGCCTGGCCGAATTCAGCGATGCCTATCCCAGGCAGCTTTCGGGCGGCATGGCACAGCGCGTCGGCATTGCCCGGGCTTTGACCGTGCAACCTGAAATCCTGCTGCTCGACGAGCCGCTAGGCGCGCTCGACGCCATGACCAAGATCGGCATGCAGGAGGAACTGGCGCGCATCTGGAGCGAGGAGAACGTCACCATGGTCATGGTCACCCATGATCTTGAAGAAGCGATCTATCTTGCCGACAGGGTGCTGATCCTGCCCAGGGAGAAGGGCGGCACAGCACGGCTGGTCGAGGTTGAACTGCCGCGCCCCCGCGATCGCAGCGAGAGCCGGTTCGTGCGCTACCGCGAAGAACTGCTGCGCGAGTTTGGCTTGCACTGAGACTGGGGGCACTGAGACTGCGAGCACTGAGACTGGGTGCACCGAGACGCTGGTGAAAGGCGCGTCTTGCGCGCCTTACTTCCCGGCCGCCCCGGTCGAGAACAGCGCGCGCTCGACCGTCGGCTCCAGCGTTTGCGCAAAGGGCGTCGCCATGTGGTGGCGGTCGCGATAGGCCAGCTTGCCGTCGATGAAGACATGGCAGGTCTTGGCGTCGCAGAACCGGTCCGTCATGTCGATGTAGGTCGCGTTGGGGACGGCGCGCACGATGTCACGCTCCACCGCGGCCATGGCGTCGTTGGCGGCGTCGGTTCGCGGCGCGTCACATACCGATGGCGTCTGTCCACGCCACAACGCGCGGGCCACGCAGGTGTCGACAAACAGGGTGTTGAACGGCACATCGCGGATGAAGGCGACTTTCAGCCCGGCCTGGCTGAACGCCTCCAGCGTTGCGCGCAGGCCGCCCTGCCAGTCCTGATCGAGGCTTTCGGATTGCCGGGCGTCGGGCGACAGTTTGCGCGAACTGGTCAGCGAGATCTCCGAGATCACCACCAGGCTCGGGCGCAGGGCGATGATCTCCTTGATCGATTGCTCGCGCCATTGATCGCACTCGGTGTAGTCGCGCTTCAGCTTCGAGCTCCAGACCGTCAGCCGCGACGCCCGGCAGGCGGCTTTGAGCCAGGTGACGACCTTGTAGTCGTTTCTCTTCGCCACCTCGATCAGCGGCGTCGACCAGTGATCGGCATGCGAATCGCCGAACAGCGCGATCGAGCGCTCGGCATTCTTGGCGCCGAACTCACAGGCCTTCGGCGTCACGGTCTCGTAGTCGACAACGCAGCCTACCTTGGCGCGCGCGGTGGAGGGCTGCGCGGCAGTTTCGGCAATGATGCGTTGCGAGGGGTCGAGGCCGTCCACGGCAAGGCGCGCATTGGCGTAAGTCGCCACGACGCCGGCGCCGGTCAGCATTGCGGCGGGGATTAGCGCGCGCGCCGCGTTCGCCATCAGCCAGCCATTGCGACGGATCGGGTTTTCGATGAAATTATAGGTGAAGAGCGACAGCGCCAGCGTCAATGCCGCGCAGGCAAGCCGCCCGGGCCAGGACAGGTCGGGCACCATCATCGTCGCATAGACGATGACCGGCCAGTGCCAGAGATAGAGCGAGTAGGAAAGTTTCCCCAGCCATTGCATGGGCGGCAGCGCCAGCATGGCGCTCGGCCCTCTTTGGACATTGCCGGAGCCGCTGAGCAAAAGCAGCACGGTGCCGGCCACCGGCACCACCGCCGCGAAGCCGGGGAAGGGGGTGTCCTGCTCGCTGAAGGTCAGATAGGCACCGGCGATCAGCGCCAGGCCAAGCCATGCCAGTGCTGCGCCCAGTTGCGGGCGCTCTCGCCAGAATTTTGCCGGCGCCATCGTCGCCAGGCCGCCGGCGGCGAACTCCCAGGCCCTGAGCGGCGAGAAATAGAAGGCCCAGGGCTGCGCCACGGTGGTGAGCCAGGCGCAGACGGCGAACGACACCGCGCCGGTGAGGCCGATCACCAGGATCGCCGTGCGCTTGCCCGGGCGCAGCCATGCCGCCAGCAGAAGCAGCCCCGGCCATACGAAATAGAACTGCTCCTCGACCGAGAGCGACCAGAAGTGGATGAAGGGGTTGTTCGCCGCGTCGGGGGCGAAATAGTCGAACGACCAGCGTATCAGCCAGAAATTGATCGCATAGGCCGAGGCGAACATGGCGCCTTTCGAATAGAGCGACTGTTCGTCCGGCGACAGGATGAAGTAGCCGGCGACCAGCGTGGCGAAGATGACGAACAGCGAGGCCGGCAGCAGGCGCCGGGCGCGCCTTGCATAGAACCGCCACAGGTCCAGCCTGCCGTCCTCGGCGATTTCCCGCAGCAACTGGCCGGTGATCAGGTAGCCGGAGATGACGAAGAAGATGTCGACGCCAGTGAAGCCGCCGGGCAGGTCCGACAGACCAAAATGGAACGCGACGACGCCGGACACCGCTAACGCACGCAGCCCTTCGATATCAGGCCGAAACGATGCTGACACGGCAAAACCTCGCGAAGTCGTTGAAAAGCCACCCGTGCAAAGACTCGACGCAATGCATTGATATTGCAATGCAACAAATCTAACGCAGTGCAACATAAGTGGAAGTTTGCCGGGTGCAGCGCGGCATGCTCGTCGGCGTGTCCTCAGCGAACGCCGCGCCAGCGCTGCCATCCGCATCCGCGGCGGCGGATTTTGGGCGGCGGGATTTTGGAGCACGAAAAGACAATTTGGCCGGGATACGGCGGGCGGGAGGCGTGCGAATTTGACTGGCGTCCGCTCTGTCTGTTCGCTCTCGCCGCATTTCTGCAACGCCAAGTGATTCCTCCTGGCTGCAAAAATACTCTAGCGGGCCCGATCTCGGGCTTTAGAAGGAGCCCGCCGCTCGCGCGCCGCGCTCCTCCCCTTAAAGCGCCTCGCCTTCGAAAGGAAATCGACGCGCTTTAGGTCTTTGTTTCTGTGCATGTCGCCCGAGAGCATGCTTTTGGGCGACATGCATCAGTCGTCACCGATCACGCATGCGCTGGCGGATGATGACGGGAGTCCCAGACTGCCCAGGCCGATGCCGCAACCACCAGCACGCCGAGGACAACGTGGGTCGCCATTGCGTTGGCGTTTGCCACGAAGCCGAGCAGCCAGGGCGAGGCGATCAGCCAGAGCCCGACGACAAGGTTCACCCACTCTTCCCATTCGGCGAATACTGAAAGCGCGGCGAGCGCCAGGGCGCCGAGCAAGACTGCGGCAATCCAGGCGTTCCAGGCAGCAGCGGTTTCAGCAGCGAAGCCGATAACCCAGGGTGAGATGAACAGGCATGCCGCTAGGATCAGGTTGATCCAATCCTGGGCCTTCTTTCCTTCCATCAGATCGTTTGCCATGACAACCTCCACAGATGAAGCTTGACCAAAGCACTACGTCGCGTGCAACGCACGCTTAGTCATTGATATATCGCACTTTCGCGCGCTTTCAAGGAGTGGCTCCGGGGCGGCCGGTTAGGCAGTGAGTGCCGGGCGCGATCACGCTTTTTTCAGGAACTCGGTCTTCAGCACCAGGCCCTTGACTTGCTTGGTGCTGCACTCGATCTCGCCGGGATTGCCGGTGAGGCGGATGTTCTTGACCAGCGTACCGCGCTTGATCGTCTCTGACGTGCCCTTGACCTTCAAATCCTTGATGAGAGTGACGGAATCGCCCTCGCTCAACTGGGCGCCGTTGCTGTCTCTTACGATCGCGTCTGTCATATCGAGGTCTTTCATCGAAGGGGATAGCGGACTATCCGGCGGATGGCGGCAAGGTCAAGCGTGGTGGCAACTCCGCCATCGCTGGCGCGTGAAGCGGGCAGGGCACCCTTGTTGCTCATGTCAGGTGGCCGCATCGCCCGTCGAAGTCGGCGATGCCTCGTGGTTGAAGCCGATTTCAAGGGAATGTGGAGGATCACAGCCTGGCGCGCCGCCGGCTAAGCCTGTCGATCAAGTGGCCTGTCGAAATGCGGACCCGTCGATCGCGGACACCGCAAGCAGCGTACGGCCGGTTAAAGATTGAGCCCCACAACGGATGGAGGGACTCTAGAAATTGAAATAGATCGCCGGCGGATACAGACTGGATCCGTTGTTGTCGGCTGGCGCCGCCGTCGCATCAGACGACGTGATCCCGCTGGTGGACTTGTTGTCGAGCGGCGGCCGGTTTTTCTCGGCTGAGGACGCTTTGGCATCGGTGGCAACGGCTTTCGTCTTGGCTTCCACGGCTTGCGAAAGTGCGAGCACCGCGAGAAGAGCAGACAGGGCAAGTTTCATGACGAGGTCCCTCCATGGTTAACGCAACGTTAACCGCGGCCGCCGGCCCGAACACGGCCGCTGTGTGGAAGGACGTGGAATTCTCCGGAATTTCTGGAATATTAGCTTGTGGAAAAGTACAATGTGAGCAGTTGCCGGCACGTGTAGGCTTGCAGCCGCATCAGGCCGAAGCCTTGGAGCGGCCGCGACAGAACCCGGACATCCAGTTGCGCTTGGCCGCTCAATGTCGCGGCCAACGCTGGTGTTAAGATCAATCCCTGAAGCCGTTCGAGTCGAGCAGGGCGACCTGCTTGCCGTCGATGAAAAAGCGTATCACGTGCGCGCCGCCGTCGACTTCGATGCGCGTCGGATCAATGACCGGCGCCGCAGGAGCCGCGTTGCCATATGTCGCTGCCGCGCGCGAGCCGGCAGCGGCACGCGACGGTCCATCCGGCCCGAAGGTCAGCAGCAGCAGTGCAGCGGATCCAGCCGCAACCGCGGTGAAAGGGATTTTGGGGGAGGCAATCCAGGACATCGAATTATTCCTTCCTTGTTGAGGCGGCATCTACGCTGGTTTGTGCCGGTGCCGAGAGCTCGGCTTCGCCGTCGTTCAAATGACTGAGGAAGGGTGTTGGTATTCAGGCCTAAATAGCGTGAGTTTCATAACTTGCCCCTGCCCTGCGCGACCTTAGCGCCGCGCGGCGGGGCGAAAAGCGCAGGCGCGTGGAGGGGCGTGGAATTCTCCGGAATTTCTGGAATATTAGCTTGTGGAAAAGTATAGCCTGCGCGTGCTATCCTCGCGGTGGCATAAAGGGGCGGGTAGGGTGGCACAGCATATCGCGCAAAAATTGCGGCTGACTGCGGCCGTGCTGGGAACAGTCACCCGCAAGGACCTTGCGGCGGCGTTCCGGGGCGTCAACCCGAAGACGGCGTTCGATCTCGGCCGCGCCGACAAATGGCTGCAGGGGCGCGCCCAGCCACGCGAGTTCAGCGTCTACGACGACTGGACGAAGCTGCTCAAGCTGGAACAGACCGGCGCCTGGATCGCCGAGAGCGACCTGCAAGGTTTTACCGCGGCGATCTGTGCCCGCCACGGCATCGACAGGGCCGAACTGGAGCGCCGCGCCGGTGCGCATTTCGAGACCGCTGCCGGGCATGAAGAGCGAAGCCCTGGATTGGCCCTTGTCGGAACCTACGCCTGTTATTCGCGCGCCTTGTCGCCCTACTATCGCGGCCAGCTGATCAGGGGCAGCCTGTCGATTGAGGCCGGGCCGGGGGCGCACGGCCTGACCGCCGCCTATCGCGAGGCCTTGCCGACCGGGCAGCTGCTGCTCGGTGGGCCGATGACGTCGGCAAAACGCGGGCTTTATGCGCATCTGAAGGAAGCCAGCGGCGAGGCGCAATTCTTCTTATGCCTGTTTCCGCACTCGCGGCCGGGAAGCGTGCTAGGCGGCTACCTGTGCGGCACCACCATCATCGGCCCGGAGCCGCAGCCGTCGCTGACCCGGATCCTGATGGTCCGCTTGCGCAATCCGGCGCCCCAGGGTTGGGGCGGGTATCTGCCGCCCGACGGGTCGATCGCCGCCGATCTGGCATCGCTTGGCCTGTCCGTCGAGCAGACGGAAGCGGTTGACCGGCAGCTGGCGCAATTCCTCGTCGGAGACAGCGACGGCGGCGCCAGCCAGATCCCACCGGCCGAGTTCCGTGCCATCGTCGACGTGTTCGACCGTCATTGGCTGAGCCATTCCGTCTGAAACCGGGCCGCCTGACACCGGGTCGCCTGACACCGGGTCGCCTGATACCGGGCCGTCTGGCATCGGGCCGTCCGGCACCGGGCTGAGGGGAAGACCCTTGTCGCTGGCGTGGTCGGGCTCGCTGGCACGAAGGTGGGGACGTTGCATGCCGGCTCAATATGCCCGATCATGGTCAGGGCAGGGTGGAGGCATCAAGTGGCGGCCAATCGGCGAAACGGCATGCATCCGTCGGAGCCCGGGCTGGTGGGCGTTGTTTCGGCTGCCATGGCCCTGCCGCGCATGTCGCTGCCCACCGTCGCGACCGTCGTGGCGGCGGTTGCGGCCCTGTATTTCGGGCGCGAGGTTTTCCTGCCGATCGCAATCGCTCTGCTGCTGACCTTTGCGCTTGCACCCTTGGTTTCGGCACTCAAACGGGTCGGCATTCCCCGTCTTCCTGCGGTCATCGCCAGTGTGCTGGGCGCATTCACCGTCCTTGCGCTGTTCTCCTTCATTGTCGCCACGCAGGTCAGCGAACTGGCGCAGAACATCCCGCTTTACCAGTCGAATATCCTGACCAAAGTCCGATCCCTGAAGGAGACAGGCGTCGGCGGCGGCGTCATCGCCAGGCTGAGCGAGGCGATCGAACGCGTTGGCCAGGAACTCGACAGGCAGGAAACCTCACCGCCCGCCGCGGATCAGCCACGGCGCGAGCCGGTGCCTGTCGAGATCATCGCACGCGAAAGGCCGCTTCAGGTTCTGCAGAACCTGATCGGCCCGCTGATCAGCCCGCTGGCATCGGCCGGCCTGATCGTCGTCGTCGTCATATTCATGCTGCTCGAGCGCGAGGACCTACGCGATCGTTTCATACGCCTCGTCGGCTACGGCGATCTTCATCGGACCACCGAGGCGCTCCAGGAAGCGGGCAAGCGGGTCGGCCGATATCTGCTCATGCAATTGGTCGTGAATATCGTCTATGCCATACCGGTTACAGCAGGGCTTTGGATTCTCGGCATACCCAATGCACTGCTGTGGGGATTGCTGGCGCTGGCGCTGCGCTTTGTTCCCTATATCGGCCCGATCATTGGTGCGCTGCTGCCGCTGTTCCTGGCGCTTGCCGTGGCGCCCGGCTGGTCGCTCGTGCTGTGGACCGCCGGGCTGTTCGTGGCCATGGAAATGATCACCGGCAACGTCGTCGAACCGTGGCTCTACGGTTCACGAACGGGGCTGTCACCATTGGCCATCATCGTCGCGGCGATCTTCTGGACCTGGCTCTGGGGCCCGCTGGGCCTGGTCCTGTCGACGCCGCTCACGGTCTGCCTCGTTGTGCTCGGCAGGCACGTGCCGCAGTTCGAATTCCTCGACGTTCTGTTCGGCAACGAACCGGTGCTTGAACCCCACGCCCGGCTCTACCAACGGCTGCTGGCCGGCGATCCAGAGGAAGCCACGGATCACGCCGAGGAGATGCTGGAGGAAAAATACCTGTTCGAATTCTATGACAAGGTCGCCATTGCCGCGCTGCTGCTCGGCGAGCAGGATCGTGTGCGCGGCGTCATGGGCGATGAGCAAAGACGGCGGGTGGCGGCCAGCGCGCTGATGCTGGTGGCGAACCTCGACGACATCGCACGGGAGGAAGCAGAGGAGGACGATGATCCGGCCACAGTCGAGCCTGCCGCGGCGGACAAATACAAGGACAAGGACGGGGACAAGCAGGCTCAAGCGGAGGGCGAGGACGACACTGAGCTGCCGGACGGCACGGACATCACGGTGCTGTGTGCCGGCGGCCGCGGCGAACTCGACGATGCCGCCGCCGCGATGCTGGCGCAGGTGCTCGAAGTCCAGGGGGCAACGGTCTCGAAGGCGAGCTTTGCCGATGTGGATCCGACTGGCATTCGCCGGCTCGAGCTCGACGCGGTCGACACCGTTGTGGTCGGATTCCTGAACCGTGACTCCGTCAAGCACGCCCGTTTCCTTGTTCGTCGGCTGAAACGTGCCAGATCGGCGCTGCGGGTAGGCATCGTGTTCTGGTCGAAGGACGGCGACGACAAGGAGGCAGCCGTCGAATTGGCCAATGACATCAATGCCGATTTTGTGGCGTTTGGCATGGTCGAAGCCGTTCTGGGCGCATTGTCGAGCGATCCGCCGGTGGCGCTGAAGGTCGCTGCCAAGCGCCGCATGCGCCGCCGGCCGCGCCCGGCCAGGAAGGCGCCGCTTGCCGCTGCAAAGTGAGAGACTGTTTGGAAACTCTACTCCGGCGGCCATCTGATGGCGTTTTCTGCGCTTCCGGTGCTCACGGACCAGCGCATGATCCTTTCCGGAAACCTGCGGTTTCCGGAAAGGATCATGCGCCAACCAAAGTGTTAGAGCGTCCTTTGCGCGTCCAATGGACGCGCGGCGCTCTAATGTCCGCTGCGCTCCGGTTCTCGAAACCACCACCATATGACTCGCCGGATCGACTTTCGAAACAGCCTCTGAGGTCGTAGCTCGCGCTCACGTCCAGAAATAACGCACCGTGTGAAAGAAAACCGGGGCGGCGAAGACCAGGCTGTCGGCGCGGTCCATCATGCCGCCATGGCCCTCGATCAGATGGCCCCAGTCCTTTACCCCCTGGTCGCGCTTGATGGCGGAGGCGACCAGCCCGCCGAGGAAGCCCATCAGGCAGGCGATGAAGGCGACACCCGCCGCCTGCAGCGGCGAAAACGGCGTCAGGAACGACAGCAGCGCGCCAAGCAGGCTCGACGTCGCCAGCCCGCCGACCAGCCCTTCCCAGGTCTTCGACGGCGAAACCTTCGGCGACATCAGGTGCCTGCCGAACAGCTTGCCGAAGATGTATTGCAGCACGTCGCTGCCTTGCACGGTGATGATCAGGAAAGCGACCAGCAACAAGTTGCGGCCTTCGAAGCCGGGCACGTCGAGCGTCAGCAGCGCCGGCACGTGGCTGACGCAGTAGACCGAGATCATGACCGCCCATTGCTGCGCCGAGATGCGCTCGAGAAAGCGCTCGGTGTCGCCGTGCAGCGCGGTGATCGCCGGCATCAGCAGGAAACAGTAGACCGGGATGAAGATGGTGAACAGCCCGTACCAGGCAGTCCACACCAGCCAGTACTGGAACGGGATGATGATGCCGAACATGCCGAGCAGCACCCAATGGTCGCTGCGGCGGCTGTGCGTCAGCGTCACGAATTCGCGCAACGCGGCAAACGAGATCAGCGCGAACAGGATGGTCATGCCGGCGCGGCCAAAGAAGAAGGCAACGGTGATCGCCACCACCATCACCCACCAGGCGTTGATGCGCTGGTTGAGATTGACCAGCGTCGAGGACAGCGGCTTCGGCGCGCGCCACGACAGGATGCCGGCGACCAGGCTTGCCGTGGTCAGCACCGCAGTTAGGCCGACAACCATGATAAGGGTCTCGTGCATTGGCATGTTGTTCTAGTCGTCTCTTGGAGCATCGTGACTTGCAGCATCGTGCCGGATACCGGATCCGCCACGATCTCCAGCTCTTTGGGCTCTACGCTGTTTGGGCGCGACGCTGTTTTGGTCGCATGATGTTTTTCGGAAAACCGGATTCCACTTTTCCGCATCATGCGTTGGCGGGCGGGGGTTCAGCGCCAGCAGTGTTTGGCGGGCGCGCTCGAGAAAGGCGCGGCGTTCCTCGCCGGGCGCAATGGCGATCGGCGCGCCGAAGACCACCCGGCAGAGCAGCGGCACCGGCACGAACTGGCCCTTGGGCAGCACCCGCGACATGTTCTCGATCCAGCACGGGATGAGTTCGACGTCGGGCCGCGCCATCGACAGATTGTAGAGGCCGGAGCGGAACGGCAGCAGCGGCTGGTCGGTCATGTTGCGCGTGCCCTCGGGGAAGATGATCAGCGAATGACCCTCGTCGAGCACCGACAGCATGATCGAGATCGGATTCTGCGCCTCATCGGTCCACTGCCGGTGGATGAGTACCGAGGACAGCATGTCCTGCGCGATGAACCGGCGCAGCCGCGATTTTCCCCAATAGTCGGCGGCAGCGACGGCATGGGTGCGGGCGCGCTGCTTCTCGCTGAGGCAGGCCGACAGCAGGATGAAATCGCCGTGGCTGGCATGATTGGCGAAGTAGATGCGCTGCCGGTTCGACGGCTGGCTGCCGTTCCAGATCGGCCGCACGCCGGTCACCGCCCAGGCCAGCGCCGACAGGCCGACCGAGGTCACGGTCTGCAGCAGGGTGAAGCTCCTTGTGCCGAGCTTGCTCATCGTCGGGCTCAGAAAGACAAGGCGACGAGCGACGCCGCGACGAACAGGCCGATCGCGATACGCTGCTTCATCAGCAGGCGCTGCGTGCCCGCGATGCGGCGGTCGAGCGAGCGGATGCCGGCTGCTGCCGGTTTTACGCGCATGCGCGCCAGCACGTCGTCTACCGAGGCACCACCGGCGGCCTCGCTGATGTGGCTCGCCATCAGCCAGAACAGCAGTGCGTCGAAGGCAAGCAGGGCCGAGACGGCGAGAGTGACCACGCCGCTCGCTGCCGCGACCAGCCACGCCGCTGCCGCCAGCGTGGTCGCCTGCGGCTGCGCCGCCACGGCAATGACCGGCGCGGCAGCCAACGCGGCCAGCACAAAAAACAGCGGCCACACCGCCTGCGTCATCAGCCCGGCGGCGAACGCTTCGGCCTTGTCTCGATGGGCACTCATGCCGGAACAATCGCTTCAGGTTTGGTGCCGCCCTTTTCCAAATGCTTGCGCCGCCCCTCATCGCCCTGCCGGGCACTTCTCCCCGTATAGTGACGGGGAGAAGGGGCTGGCCGCGATGTCGGCGCCATTTCTAAAATGCTGGTGATTGGCGAAACCGCTGATAACGGCACCCCTCTCCCCGTCACTATACGGGGAGAGGATGCCAGCAGGCAGGTGAGGGGCAGCGCCGACTTTGGCAAGTGGCTTCGTCTATTGCTCGAACTGTTCATGTCGGCTGGTCCACGTGAAGATGCACCGGCCGGCCCGCGGTGGCGAGCTTGGTTCGCGCTTGCGCCAGCGTGTCGGCGCGGCCGGTGGCAACCAGCCAGGCGGCGACGGCGCCGGCGCTGCGCTGGAAGCCGAGCGCACAGCAGACCAGCACAGTGCCGTGGCTGCGCGCGTCCTCGATCGCCGCCACCGCTTGCGCCTGCGCCTCGGGCGAGGGCGGCAAAAGATCGACCATGGCGACAGCCGTCCAGCGGCAGGCGACGCCGCGCGGCCGCTCCAACTCGCCGGCAAGGTCGATCACCGTGCCGAATGCGCCAGCCTCGGCGACGGTGGGAAAGCGGCCGAGGAAGACACCGTCGGCAATGGCGACATGCGGCGGCAGCTTGTGCGTCCATATCCATGCATTGATCCTGGCGCCAAGCCGGTGGGGCAGCAGCAAGACACGGCTGGCCAGCGAGACGCTGCCGTCGGCCGTTTTCTGGAACACTTTGGCGCCGGCTCCGGCATAGGCGAAGGCAACGATTGCCAGCGCCAGCGCCGGCCATAGCAGGATCAGCCACAGCGCCGAAACGAAGGCGCCGGCAGCGGCGCCGGCCAGCGCCAGCGCTGCGACGAGCGCGTAGAACAGCGCCAGCCGCCGCGCGCCGGCGTCAGCGGTCAGCCGGAAGCCGGCGAACGGCAATTCGCCGTGGCGCGGAAACAGCCACAAGGCGAAGAAGCCGAGCAAAGCGCCGGTCGGGATATCGATGACATGGTGCTGCCACGTCGTCAGCACCGAGGCGCCGATCAGCAGACACCAGGCATGCCAGACGACGCCGGCCATGCCTTTCAGCCGATAGCGCCAATGATCCCAGATGATGACCAGCAGCGCGATGTGCAGCGACGGCGCCTGGTTGAACGGCTTGTCGAAGCCGCCGAGCACCGCGAACATGAAGCCTGGCAGGCCTGATGTCTGCGGCCGCACGAAGATCGCCGTCAGCGGGAACAGGATGAAACAGGCGACGGCGACGATCTGCGCCGTCAGATAGCGGAAGGCAAGCCGATCGACGCCGCGCTTGGTATCGTTGAGCAGCAGCGACAGGCCGTAGAACAGGTTGATCGACCAGTAGGGCACGATCGTCCAGGCGATGAACGGGATGTCGCGCTCCCAGGTGAAGACGATGCTGCCGACATCGTCGCGCTGCGACGCCAGCCAGTTGGCGAAGCCGTAGCTCGCATAGAAGAACGGCGCCAGGAATGCGAGCCACAGCGCCGCGCGCAGCACGATTGCGGCGTACGGCTCGCGCCCAGTGGCGGAAGGGGCAGGGCCAAGGACAGGCAAGACCATGCTCAGACGCGCCGCGCGACCGATACGGTGAAGATGCCCCACTGGTCGATGCGCTGGTCGAGCTTCTCGAAGCCGGCCGCCGCCACCAGCTGGTCCATCTCGCCTTGCGTGCGCCGGCGCATCACCCAGGCCTGGCCGCCGCGATGCGAGGTCAGGCTGCGCGCGATCATTTCGAGCTGCGGATGCCAGGGCTGGTTGGTGTAGACAAGCAGGCCGCCGGGCTGCATCGCCCTGGCCAGCCCGCCGAGCGAGCGGGCGACCATGGCGTTGTCGGCAAACAATTCGTAAAGCCCGGAGACGATGGCCAGGTCCGGCGCCGGCTCGAGCCCGGCAAGCATCTCGGCGTCGAAGGCGTCGGCCTGGTGGAACGAGACATTGGTCGGCAGGTGCCGCTCGGCGATCAGCTTGCAGCCGAGCGAAACGTTGAGCTCGGAAAAATCCTGCAACCGCACGCTGGCCGGCGGCTCGGCGCATTTGGCGACGGCATCGAGCACGTAGCGGCCGTGGCCGGCAGCGATATCGACGATATGGACCGTGCGGCCGGCGGCCTTCAGGGTCCGGGTGGCGCTGCCGATCAGCTCTTCGAGATGCAGCTTGCGCTGGCGGATGCCGCGCCAGCCGATGGCGTCGAGAAAGGTGCGGTCGATCATGCGGCCGAGCGGACCGGCGCCCCGCGCCTGGTTCTCGTAGACATAGTCGAGGGTCGAGCCGGAATCGAAGCCGGTGGCGATCCCGGTCTTCATGCCTGACGACAGCCAGGCGCCGATACGGATCGAGGCGCGGCTCATTGCCCAGTAGAGGCCTTTCGGTGACAGCAAAGCGAGCGGCGAGGCCAGTCGGTCGGCCTCGTCGCGTGTGTAGCCGGCGCGGTCGGCCGCGGTCAGGTCGACGGACTTCTGTGACGTCGAGAACTGGCTTTCGAGGAACGGCTTGATCAGGTCGAGTGCCTTGCGGCGGTCGCGTTCGCCCAGCGTGTCGTGGAAGAAACCCGGCAGCACATGCCGCTGCTTGGCCGGGCTGGCGAGATTGACGAAGAATTCGTGCTGCGGTCCATGCCGCACAACCCAGTCGCTGCCGGAGATCAGCAATTGCGTCGGCACGGTGATGGCGCGGGCATCAGAGACGATGCGGGCGGCGTGGTCGTAGAGCTCGACCAGGATGTTGGAAGCGATCGGCCGCGTGATCAGCGGGTCGGCCTCGAAGGAGGCGATGCGCTCGGGGTCATGCGTCAGGAACTTGGCCTTGACGTAGGAATTGACGAAGAAGCGGCCCTTGATCTTCTGCCACAGCGCAATGCCTTGCTTGGCGAAAGGCATGTAGAGCTTGACCGAGAAGGCCGGCGAGGCCAGTACCAAGGCGCGAATCTGCGGTGCATAATCATGCACCCAGGCGGCCGCGAGCACCGCGCCGAATGATTGCGCGATCAGCGCGATGTCGCGCTGGGAAAAACCGTCTCTGCCGATCTCACGCACCAAACAATCGATGTCGCGCACAAGTGCTGCAAAAGACGGCGCATAGCCGCGCTCGCCGGCCGAGCGGCCATTGCCGCGCGCGTCCCAGGCGTAGAAGGCATGGCCGGGCATATCGAGTTCGTCGACCAGATGCGCCATGCGGCCGCCATGCTCGTGGCCGCGGTGGAACAGCACAATCGCGCTCCTGGCGGGTTGCCCGACCGCCGGCCAGTAGCGGTAGAAGATCTCGGTGCCGTCATGGCTGCGGAAGCTGCGCTCCTGCGCCACCCGCTGCTCAACTGCGGAAGCAGCAATCGTCGGTTCGTGAAGCATGTTTTTCCCCAGGCGGATGCGACCGGAATTTCAGTCGCCGCTCCCGTTAAGGCCGCTGCGTATCCGGTTGATGGCGGTCACCAGCGACAGTGTAGCCATTGCCGGAAACACGAACGGCGTGATCGCGTCCACCCATAGGCCGCAGGCGACGAGGACGGCGACGATGCCGAGCGCCAGCGCCCGATCGCTCTTGCCGAACGGCCCGGCATAATTGCGCCCGGTGCCTGCCGCGATGCCGAGCACGCCGGCGAACTCCACAAGCATTGCTGTGACGGCAAAGGCGACGACCCCCCAGGCAGGGAACAGAGCGGCAAAGGCCAGGATCAGCGCCAGGTCGGAGACGGCGTCGCAGAGTTCGTTGAGATACATGCCGAGTTTTGAGGCCTGGCCATGTTCGCGCGCAAGCATGCCGTCGATGGCGTTGAGCGCCATGCGCGCAAACAGCACCACCGGCATCAGCAGCAAGACCGCGCGATGGCCGGCAAGGGCTGCGACCACAACGCCGGTGGCAACCGACAGGGCGGCAGCCAGCAGCGTGATCTGGTTGGCGGTGACGCCGGCCGCGGCCAGCCGGTCGGCGAGCGGCCGCAGCCTGGCCTGGAAGGCCGGTTTCAGCGCATAAAGCGTCGGCATGTGCGAACCCCCCGGCCGCGGTGCAACTGCGGCGAGGATGATCAATTGGCGCGCAAGACGCAAGGGCGGCCAGCGGTTGTACAGGGTTACGATCAGCAGCGCCCGCCCGGAACCTTACCATGCGCAGGCCCTACGGCTTCGGTGCGGCCGCCGCGTCTTCAAGGTGGAATTCGCTAGGATCTCTTTCCAGCTTTCGAATAGCGCGGGCCAGCGCCGGCAGGACGGTTTCGCGCGTGCCGTGGTCAATCTGGGACAGTGTCTGGCGTATGGCTTCCTTCCAGGCCGCACCGCGGCCATATGCCTCCATGAAAGCATCGGCCAGATCTTCCGACTGCCGTTGTTCGATCACGGCTTCCATGATGGTTGCAGCCTGCATCTTGTCCTTGCGGCTCTTGGCGGTGCCGTCGTTGTCCGTCCGGCGGCGGCTGGCGATGATGAGCTTATGGATCGCGTACCGTTCGGGCGATGGCACGTTCACCGGCACGCCGGCGCCGTGCAGGAGAACGGCCCGGATCGGTTCGTATATCAGGAAATCGAGAAAGCGCAGGGGCTGCGCCGACGCGCCACCAAGCGCGGGTATGGTTGTAGGATGACCCTCGTAGTCGGCCGAACCGGTGTTCGGAGTCAGGAATTCGACCCTGTATCCGGAGCGAGACGAGTATTGCGTCGTGAAGCGGCCATCAGCCTGGTGCGGAATCTCTCGGAATGTCGGGTCGACTTGCCTCAGCGTATCGAGCACGGGTGGCATTTTGTCATCGACGGCCGTCGAGATCGAATGAAACTGCGCAAAATCGGCATCGCCGGTGACCATTGACGTGCTAGGTAGGCGAACGCCAAGGACGGCTGGATAGCATTGGTAAGCGACGGTACCGACCAGGACGCCACGAAGTCTGAAGAAGCCAGCTTCGGCGAGTGCCTGGACAATGTCGCCGGTCTTCCTTTCCGGCCGTGGCAGGTAGGCTTCGCGAACGAGTGTCGAAACCAGTTTTCGCCGCTCTTTGATGTCGGCTTTCAGGTCTTTGAAGTTTTCGACCCTCCTGGTGATTTCAGGATCGTCGACGGGGCCGACATATCTGCGTGTTTTGCCGCCGTCAGGGCTAGGTAGGTCGAGATACCAGTAGCGGCGGCCTTTCACCTCGGCTGTAACAAAGCGGCCGCCGATGTTGAATTCCGTCGAAAACGCGGCGTCCAGCGACCGCTGCGCCAACTCGGAATAGAGCGTCTGGTATGTGTGGGGTATTTGCTGCATGGGGGTTGTTACCGTTTTCGCGAAAAGGGTAATAACACAACTTCGCTGCCACGGCCATCATTGAGTTGTTACCGTTTTTGCGAAAACGGTAACAACTGCGCTTAAAGCATCATGAACGCGGATCAAATCGTGCGTCAGCAGTTCGTCTCTTCGTGGCCGCCTGCTCCTCTCTATGTACGCCGTACCGTCGCCCAGTCTTGAATCAAACGGCACATCTGACTTTACAAATAAACTATAGTATGTGAAGTTATGTCCAAGAAAGGTCATCCATGACAGCCAATCGTTTCGCCACACGCCTGAATTCCTTTGCCTCGCGGCCGCAGGCCGAATGGCCGGAGCTTGTCGGCAAGCCGTCCATGCTGCAGATGGCAGCGCGTGCGGCGAAAGTTGCGGGGCTGACCGACCTTGACCTCAACTTTCCCGATCATGTCGATGAAAAACCTGTGGAAATGGCGCGAAAACTCGGCGACATCGGGCTTTCCATCAATGGTTTTGCCATGCGCTACTACTCCAATCCGGCCTTCAAGCTCGGCGCCTTCACCAATCCGGATCCGGCAGTTCGCCGCGAAGCCATCGACCTGACCAAGGCCGGCATCGACGCCGCGCGTGAGGCCGGCGCCAATCTGATGACGCTGTGGCTCGGCCAGGATGGCTTCGACTATGCCTTCCAGGCCGATTACGCGACGCTATGGCAACACGAAATTGATGGTATTCGTGAAGTGGCAGCGCATGATCCCGACTGCCTGATCAGCCTGGAGTACAAGCCCAACGAGCCGCGTTCCTACAGCCTGATGCCCGACGCGGCGACGACCTTGCTGGCGATCCGCGAGATCGGCCTGCCCAATCTCGGCGTGACGCTCGATTTCGCCCATGTGCTCTATGCCGACGAGCAGCCGGCCTTTGCCGCAGCACTTGTGGCGCGCCACAGCAAGCTCTTGGGCGTGCATCTCAACGACGGCTACGCCAAGCGCGACGACGGCCTGATGGTCGGCGCAGTGCACACGCTGCAGACGATCGAGCTGCTCCGCCAGATCCGCCGCGACGGCTACGCCGGCGCCATCTACTTCGACACCTTCCCCGACATGACCGGGCTCGATCCGGTCCACGAATGCGAAGTCAACATCGCCACCGTCAAGCGCATGCTGCGCGTCGTCGAGCGGCTGGAGAAGGACAATCGCCTGTCCACCGCCATCGACCGCCAGGACGCGGTCGCGTCGCAAGCCATCATCCAGGAAGCCATGCTCGGGCCGGAGAACTGAGGCTCGGCCTCAAAATCGTTCAACAAGGGAGGAAAGACCATGAAATTTCTGCTTGCCACCGCCACCGCTGCGTTGATGGCGCTGTCCATCGGCTCCGCCTATTCCACCGACCTCGCGCCGCTCAATTCCGACACCGAAAAGGACCGCATCGACTGGTCGCAGCTCGAGGCCAAGTTCGGCGCGTTGCCCAAGCTGCCCGACGGCACCAGGGCGGGCGCCGTCTCCAAGACGCTGACCAACGAATACTGGCGCTCGCTGGGTGAAGGCTACAAGTCGTTGGGCGATCGCGTCGGCGTTCCGGTCGTCTACCAGGCGGCGCAGAGCGAGGGCGACCAGCTCGGCCAGCTGACAATCGCCGAAGGCCTGGTCACGCAAGGCTACAACGTGCTGCTCGTCTCACCGCAGACCGACTCCAACCTGCAGCCGATCATGGAACAGGCCAAGGCCGCCAACGTGCCGGTGGTCAATGTCAACGACGCGGTCATCCCGCAGGCCGAGCACTATGTCGGCAATGTCCAGCGCGACAATGGCGTGCGCGTCGCCAAATGGTTCATCAAGAACCGGCCGGATGGCGGCAAGGTCGCCATCGTCGAAGGCCAGGCCGGCGTCTATGCCGCCGTCCAGCGCACGGATGGCTTCAAGACCACGATCACCGAGACCGGCAAGTTCGAGGTCGTCGCCAGCGTGCCCGGCAACTGGGATCGCCAGACCTCCTACGACGCTGCCAGCAACATCCTGCAGCAGCACCCCGACCTGATCGGCTTCTATGCCAACAATGACGGCATGGCACTGGGCATCGTCGAGGCGGTCAAGGCCGCCGGCCTGCAGGACAAGGTCGCCGTCTTCGGCACCGACGGCATCTCCGACGCCTATGCCTCGATCCGCGCCGGCGAGTTGACCGGCACTGTCGACAGCTTCCCGGTGCTGACCGGCGAGGTGGCGCTGGAATCGGCGCTGCGGCTGGTGGCCGGGCAGAAGCTGCCGCGCGTTGTCGCCACGCCGCAGGCGCTGATCACCAAGGACAATGCCGACCGCTATTCCGGCGCCGGCGACGCCGTGCGCAAGGCGCTGCTCGAGGACGCGGCGGCGGGCAATTAACGGCAGGACTGCGGGTGCCGGCCGGGCTGGCGCCCTTTGCCTGGAGAATAGAACCAATGTCTGTCGCGCGGCTGCAATTCGAGGGCATTTCCAAGGTGTTTCCGGCGGTGCGGGCGCTGAGCGATGTGTCCTTTTCGGTCGGCGCCGGCGAAATCCATGGCCTGCTCGGTGAGAACGGCGCCGGCAAATCGACGCTGCTGCGCATCCTGTCGGGGGTCTACAGGCCGACCGCCGGAAGCGTGCTGATCGACGGCAGACGGGTAACGCTGAACAACCCGGTCGCGGCGCGCGCCGCGGGCGTTGCCATGATCCATCAGGAATTGCAGCAGGTGCCGCATCTCAGCGTCGCCCAGAACATGTTCCTCGGTCATCCGCTGACGCGCGGCGGCATCTTCGTCGCCCGCCGCGAGCAGGAGCGCCGCGCTGCGGAAGCCCTTGCCGCCCTCGATCCGACCATCGATCCGGCAGTCCCGCTCGGCAGCCTGAAGGTCGCGCAGCGGCAGATCGTCGAGATCGCCCGGGCGCTGCTCGATCGGGCACGCATCGTGGCGATGGACGAGCCGACATCGAGCCTGACGCCGAGCGAGTTCGAGCGGCTGGCCGAAGTCATTGCCGGGCTGGCGCGCGACGGCGTCGCGGTCGTCTATGTCTCGCACAAGCTGGACGAGGTGTTCGGCATCTGCCAGCGCGCCACAATCATGCGCGACGGCGTCGTGGTCGGATCCGTCGATCTGGCGCAAATGTCGGAAAAAACCGTCGTTTCGATGATGGTCGGCCGCGAGCTCGCCCAGGAACAGCACCGTTCGCACACCTCCAGCGAGGTCAGGCTGAGCGTGCGTGGCCTCGCCTCGGCGACAAAAGTCCGTAACGTCTCGTTCGACCTGCACCGCGGCGAGGTGCTGGGCATTGCCGGCCTGGTCGGCTCGGGCCGTACCGAACTGCTGCGGCTGCTGGCTGGCGCCGACCGCGCCTCGTCGGGCAGGGTCGAGATCGACGGCAAGGCGATAAAACTTTCCAGTCCGCGCGACGCCATCGCCGCCGGCATCGGCCTGGTGCCGGAGGAGCGCAAGCGCGAAGGCATCGTGCCGTTGCGGTCGATCTCCAGCAATATGGCGCTGGCCTCGATGGGCGTGTTCGCACCGCGCGGCGTCATCGATCACACCAGGCTGGAACGGGTCGCGGCCGAGAAGATGAAGCGGGTCAATTTGCGCCCGTTCCTGCTCGACCGGCCGATCCGGCTGTTCAGCGGCGGCAACCAGCAGAAGGCGATCATCGGCCGCTGGCTGGCGGCGGGAACGCGCATCCTTTTGTTTGACGAGCCGACGCGCGGCATAGATGTCGGCGCCAAGGCGGAGATCTACCATTTGATCGAGGAGTTCGCCGCCGAAGGCCATTCGGTCGTCGTCGTGTCGTCGGAGCTTCCCGAGGTGATCCGGCTCGCCGACCGCGTGCTGGTCATGCGCGATGGCATGGTCGCCGCCGAGCTCGATCGGGCTGATCTCAGCGAACAGGCGATCGCGGCGCACGCCATACCCCAATCGGAGACGCAAGGCCGGCAAGGCGCAAGGCCATCGGGCCGGCAAGGCATAACGGACAGGACCAGCGTATGACTGATGTAACCGAACACACAGCAGCGCGCCCACGGGCCGAATTCCTGCACCGGTTTTCGCTGCGCGACGCCGGCACGCTGATCGGCCTGGTGGTGATCCTCGCCGTCTTCGGCGCGCTGGTCCCGGGCTTCTTTGCCGAGCGCAATTTGATCAACATCCTGCAGCAGTCGAGCATCAACGCCTGCCTGGCGTTGGGCATGACGCTGGTGATCATCTCGGGCGGCATCGATCTGTCGGTCGGGCCGACGGCAGCCCTTTCGGCCGTCATCTCGGCCTCGATGCTGGTTGCCGGCGTGCCGTTCCCGCTGGCCATCGCCGCCGGCTTCGCCATCGGCCTCGTCTGTGGCCTGCTCAATGGCGTGCTGGTCGCCTATGTCGGGCTGCAGCCTTTCATCGTCACACTGGGAACGCTCAGCACCTACCGGGCGCTGGCGCTGATCTACACCGGCGGCAATCCGGTGCTCGGCCTGCCAGCCGGCTTCCGCGCCATCTTCAACGGCTCGCTGTTCGGGCTGCCATTGGCGGTCATCATCGTGGCCGTGGTCGCGCTGATCGCCTGGATCATCCTCAAGAAGACGCCTTTCGGCGAATATCTGCTCGCCGTCGGCGGCAATGAGGAGGCGGCCTACATAGCCGGCGTGCCGATCGCTCGCACCAAGATTGCCGCCTACATGATCTCGGGCCTGCTGGCGGCCCTTGCCGCGCAGATCCTGATCGGACGGCTGGGTGCCGCCGAACCCATTCTCGGCAATCTCTGGGAGCTCGATGCCATTGCCGCGGCGGCCATCGGCGGCGCCTCGCTGATGGGCGGCAAGGGTAGCGTCGTCGGCACCATCCTGGGCGCCGTCATCCTCGGCACCATGCGCAACGGCCTGACGCTGATGAATGTCCAGTCCTTCTATCAGCTCTTGGCAACTGGCCTTATAATCCTCGCCGCGATGCTCATCGATCGCGTGACGAGAGGACGTGGATGACCTTGACCAGCCTGGATCTGAAAGCAGTAGGACCGCGGATCCGCATGATGATGCCGCATTTGACACCGCTCGAGGCGAAAGTGGTGGAAACCGTGTTCGGACGGCGCGGCTTCGACGAGACCATTCCGCTCAAGCAGATCGCCGAAGAAGCCGGCGTGTCGGAGGCGATGGTGGTGAAGATCGCCAAGAAACTGGGCTTTTCCGGCTATCGCGACTTCCGCACCGCGGTTTATGAATACAGCCGCCTGCCGACCGCCGAAATGCACCAGGAACTGTCGGTCGACGACAGTTCGGCCGAGATCGTCCAAAAAGTGTTCCGCACCTCGATCCAGGCGCTGGAGGAGACGCTGGCGATCCTCGACATGGACGATTTCGATCGCGCCGCCGATCTTTTGTACCGCGCCAGGAACCGCGATTTCTATGGCGTCGGCGGTTCGGCGCAGATCGCGCGCGACGTCTCGCACAAATTCCTGCGCATCGGCATCCGCGCATCCGTCTACGACGATTCGCACATGATGCTGATGTCGGCCTCGCTGCTCGGCGCCGACGACATCGCGGTCGGCTTCTCGCATTCCGGCAACACCAGCGCCGTCATCGATGCCATCCATCTCGCCCGCAAGAGCGGTGCGCGGACGCTGGCGATCACCAATTACGACAACTCGCCGCTGGCCGCCGTCGCCGACATCGTGCTGTGCTCGACCGCGCAGGGCTCGCCATTGATGGGCGAGAACGCGGCGGCGCGCATCGCCCAGCTCAACATTCTCGACGCGCTGTTCGTCGCGGTGGCACAGCGCGACTACCAGGCGGCGGAGCGCAATCTCGGCCGCACGATGTCGGCGGTGACGTCGAAACGCCGGGACAAGGGCGGTTCATGAAAGATTGGGGCGGTTCATGAAAGATTGGGGCGGCTCATGAAAGATCGGGGCACATGACGGCTCCGCTGGTCACCGTGTTCGGCAGCCTGCATTACGACATCATGGTCGAAGCGCCTGACCGCCCGCGCAAGGGCGAAACCGTAACCGGCCATGCCTGGCAGCCGAAATGCGGCGGCAAGGGCGGCAACCAGGCGGTCTCGGCGGCGCGGGCCGGCGTGCGCTCGGCAATGATCGGCGCCGTCGGCGATGACGATTTCGGCTGCGCGCTTGTCGGCAATCTCGCGCGCCGCGGCGTCGACAGCCGCTTCGTGCGGGTCGCACCTGGCGCCGGCTCGGGCATGAGCGTGGCGATCTTCGACGCCGGCGGCGATTATGGCGCGGTGATCGTCTCGGGCAGCAATCTCACCTTGGGCGAGAACGACATCGTGGCCGCGACCGAGATGGTTGCGCAAACGGCGGTGCTGCTGCTGCAGAACGAGGTGCCGGAAGCCGCCAACATTGCCGCAGCGCGGGCGGTGAAGGCGCATGGCGGCCGCGTCGTGCTCAACGCCGCCCCCGCGCGAAAACTGTCCGGCGAATTGATCGCACTCACCGATATCGTCATCGTCAACGCCATCGAGGCGGAATTTTTGGCCGGCGTTGCGGTCGTCGATACGCTCGAGGGTGCTGCCGAGGCGGCACGCGTGCTGATCGATTTCTACCCGGCGGCGATCGTCACGGCCGGCGGGGAGGGCGTTGCCTATTGCGGCCGCGACGGCCAGGCGTTCGAGCGGGCCGCCCTTCCGGTGAAGGTGGTCAGTACCCATGGCGCCGGCGACGAGTTCGTCGGCGCGTTCGCGGCAGGCCTTGCCCGCGGGCATCGGGTCGAGGCCGCACTTGCTGCCGCCAACGCCGCCGCGGCCTTGCTGGTCGCCACGCCGGAACGGCAGCGCGAGGCGATCTGAGACGGGTGGCTGCCTCTGCCTGCGATCGTGACACGAAGCGGATGGCGAGGACTTTTCACAGGCCGATAAAGCCGACAATTGATACGAAAGCCCGCCACCCCCATGGGATGACAAGGGGATGACGGGCTCCGTAGCCTGTGCGCCAGGAACGCCACGGTAGCGACGCTGCTACTCAATGCTCCGTAGATACTCACTATGCGGCCTTCGCGCCGTCAGGCGCATCGGCCGAACAAATGAAGCCCGCGCCTTTGGCGGAGGGCGCGGGCCGATCGGGATGCAGCCCGATCTGCAGCCGGGCGCGGCTGGCGCGTCCGGCTGCCGATGTCGTCAGTGCTTGCTCTTGCCAGGGCTGGCGGCACTGCCACTGATGGTGATGCGCTTGGCCTTGGTCTGCGCGCGCTCCGTCTTGGGCAGCGTCACGGTGAGCACGCCGTTATGGAAGGCGGCGTTCACCTTGTCCTCCTCGACCTCGTAGCCGAGCGGGATGCGGCGCTCGAAGCGGCCGTAGAACCGCTCGGAGAACTGCCTGTCCTTGTCTTCGGTCTCGGAGCGCTTCTCGCCACGCAGCGTCAGCACGCCGTCATCGAGCATCACCTCGACGTCCTTTTCGTCCATGCCGGGAATTTCCGCGGTCACGCGGATCTCCTTCTCGCCGTCGGCGATTTCGACGCTCGGCCAGCTGCCGCGCGCCGACGAAAATCCGCTGAGCATCGGCATGCGCGTTTCGAAGCCGCGGAAGGCGTCGTCGATCAGGCGGTTCATCTCGCGATGCAACGCCATGAACGGGTCGCGGTCCTCGTCACGATAGAAGCTGGGAACCGGACTGTTCTCCCGGCCCCAGGGTATGAGATCACGAATAGCCATTGCTGTTCTCCTTTCTCGACTGGTTGTGTCAAAGGCGAACGCCAGAGATCGCCTTCGCTCAGGCGGCCTGCTTCGGCTTCTCGACCTGTCCGGCCTTGCGCGCGCCGTCTTGCTTGGCGATCGTGATGCGACGCGGCTTCATCTCTTCGGGCACTTGGCGCACGAGGTCGATCGTCAGCAGGCCGTTATTGAGCGAGGCGCCGGTGACCGTCATGTGATCGGCAAGCTCGAAGCGCCGTGTGAACGGTCGCACCGGAAGGCCACGATGGAGATATTCCACCTCGTCCTGTTCCTTGCGCTCGCCCGAGACGATGAGAAGGTTCGGCTCGTGGCTGATGTCGAGATCGTTCTCGGAAAAGCCGGCGACGGCGATCCTCACCCGATAGGTGTTCTCGTCGCTTCGCTCGATGTCATAGGGCGGCCAGGTTTCGACTGCCTGAGGCGCGTTTTCCAGCAGGTTGAAGATGCGGTCGAAACCGATGCTCGACCGATAGAGCGGGGAAAAGTCGAATGCGGTTCTCATAGCTACATCCTCCGTGGAGCAACATAGTACGAGGGGCGCCAAAGAGCTTGGCGCTCCCTGGGTTCTGCCGGTCCCATTCGGCAACCGGCAATTTTCATTTGGTTATTGTCAGGCCGAAATCAAGACCCAGATTCTGTCCCGCTGCCAGAATTTTTGTTGCCGGATTGTACTGGTAATGCCGGTTTCAACCGACGTTTGAGGGTCGCGCCGGCACGCCGCATGGAGGACATCATGACCATGACACGCGACGACATCATTTCGGTGCTGGGCCCGGTCGACGACGCCGTCATCGCCGACATCGCCTCGACCGGCGCGACGATCGAAGAGTTGCGCGAGGCCTTTGCCTGGGTCGGCGCCGATGAGGCGCTGGTCAACGAGGGCCGCCCGCTGCCGTCGGCAAGGGTGGCGACGCTGATCGGGCTTCTCGAACCGCCGGACGACGACATATAGCGCCGGGTTTCGGCAAGCAGACTGGGAGACGGGGGAGGTCTTGAAGCGTGCAGCCATACGAACCATCTCGTCAGTCGGGCGCCGATCGGGCTGCCTTCCTGTTATTCTCAAAAAGAAAAGGAGGAAGTGATGAACGACGTCCCATTTTCCGAGCCGATCACGCTGAAGCTCCAATCCGTCGGAGAGCGCAAGGTCGCCAGCAGCTGGGAAGCCATCGAATGCATGCAGCAATGGCCGGACCGGGCGCGCGGCCGCAACTGGCGCGCAGCCTATCGCGCCTGCCGCGACGCGCTCGACGGCTGGCGCACCGCCCGCGAAGCGCGCACCGCCTTCGTCAAGGCGGCGCGCACCGCCGGACTGCTGGTCACGGGACGTTAATCCACCTGAACATCAATCCACCTGAACGCCAATGATCCTGAAGCCGGGCGAACCTCAAGCCGGGGAACCTGAAGCCGGGGCGGACGCGCTGTGCTGCAGAGGCGGCGCCTTTCATGAGAAGCGCCGCCTTTTTTCTATTTCACTGCAGCGTAATGACGCCGTCCACCGCCCGCCATTCGGAGGGCTGAATCAGACGGTGATGGGCGACGCGCACAGAATGCAGCGGACCCTCGATCTCACGTTCCCAAAATTCGAGGAAATGCTTCAGCGTCGGGAAATCCGGGGCGATGTCGTATTGCTGCCAGATGAAGAGCTGCAGCAGGTCCCGATAGTCGGGAAGACGATAATGGATCTCTGCCGTCGTCAGGCCAAAACCCTGCATCTGGAGCCGGAATTCGTTGCTGACCTGGAACTCATTGCCGACCATGGCCGTCTCCTTTCCGAACGATCGGGCGTCCATCCTCCGCATGCAAAAACGCCTCCGCTTCCCCATCGGTTCCGGCCGCTGGCAGACGGTGCCGGGATCGACGACGATGTCGGAAGGTTGCGCCCCGATTTCAAGCCGCATCCGTCGTTTCAAATCCTGGAATAGCGCCATTATTACAGTGCGTTATTACAGTGCGTTGGCACTCGACAACGGCGAGTGCCAAAATTTTTTCGGCGTCCTCTTGAAAGGCTGGATAGGCAGACTAATTCGATAGGCGCGTGATGCCTGAGCAGGGGTCGCGCACCGTCGCACCGACCCACTGGTCGGCTGCGAAGGGAGGTCCAAGAAAATCTGTTTGTCCCATGAGGAGAACGACATGGCGTTCCGTCCATTGCATGACCGTATCCTGGTCCGCCGCATCGAGGTCGACGAGAAGACCGCGGGCGGCATCATCATTCCTGACACAGCCAAGGAGAAGCCGCAGGAAGGCGAGGTCATCGCCGCCGGTCCCGGCGCGCGCGACGATAGCGGACAGTTGCAGCCGCTCGACGTCAAGGTCGGCGACCGCATCCTGTTCGGCAAATGGTCGGGCACCGAGATCAAGCTCAACGGCGAGGACCTGCTCATCATGAAGGAAAGCGATGTGCTGGGCGTGATTGAAATGACCGACCAGATAAAAAAGAAGGCCGCCTGAGCGGGGCCTGAACAAGCAATCAGTCAACGAAAAGCTGCCTATTTGAAGGAGTTATCCAATGGCTGCCAAGGATGTGAAATTCCATACCGAAGCCCGCGAGAAGATGTTGCGCGGTGTCAACATCCTCGCGGACGCGGTGAAGGTGACGCTCGGTCCCAAGGGCCGCAATGTCATCCTCGACAAGTCGTTCGGCGCCCCGCGCATCACCAAGGACGGCGTTACCGTCGCCAAGGAAATCGAGCTTGAGGACAAGTTCGAGAACATGGGTGCGCAGATGGTGCGTGAGGTCGCCTCGAAGACCAGCGACGTCGCCGGCGACGGCACGACGACCGCGACCGTTCTGGCGCAGTCGATCGTCCAGGAAGGCGCCAAGGCGGTTGCCGCTGGCATGAACCCGATGGACCTGAAGCGCGGCATCGACAAGGCAGTCGACGCCATCGTCGCCGAACTCAAGGCCAATGCCCGCAAGGTGACAAGGAACGACGAGATCGCCCAGGTCGGCGCCATCTCGGCCAATGGCGATGCCGAGATCGGCCGCTTCCTCGCCGAAGCGATGGAAAAGGTCGGCAATGAGGGCGTCATCACGGTCGAGGAGGCCAAGACCGCCGAGACCGAGCTCGAAGTGGTCGAGGGCATGCAATTCGATCGCGGCTATCTCTCGCCTTATTTCATCACCAACCAGGACAAGATGCGCGTCGAGCTCGAAGAGCCCTATGTGCTGATCCACGAGAAGAAGCTGTCCAACCTGCAGGCCATGCTGCCGGTGCTCGAAGCCGCAGTGCAATCGAGCAAGCCGCTGCTGATCATCGCCGAGGATGTCGAAGGCGAGGCGCTGGCGACCTTGGTCGTCAACAAGCTGCGCGGTGGACTGAAGGTTGCCGCCGTCAAGGCGCCGGGTTTTGGTGACCGCCGCAAGGCGATGCTGGAAGACATCGCCATACTGACCGGCGGCACGGCAATCAGCGAGGATCTCGGCATCAAGCTCGAAAACGTCACGCTGGAGATGCTCGGCCGCGCCAAGAAGGTGCTGATCGAGAAGGAGAACACCACGATCGTCGACGGTGCCGGCCGCAAGGACGAGATCCAGGCACGCATCAGCCAGATCAAGGCGCAGATCGAGGAGACCACCTCCGACTATGACCGCGAGAAGCTGCAGGAGCGGCTGGCCAAGCTCGCCGGCGGCGTCGCCGTCATCCGCGTCGGCGGCTCGACCGAGGTCGAGGTCAAGGAGCGCAAGGACCGCGTCGACGACGCCATGCACGCCACCCGCGCTGCGGTCGAGGAAGGCATACTGCCCGGCGGCGGCGTGGCGCTGCTCAGGGCAGCGAAGGCGCTCGACAATGTCGCCGTCGACAATCCCGACCAGAAGACCGGCGTCGAGATCGTGCGTCGGGCCATCGAGCAGCCGGTGCGCCAGATCGCCGAGAATGCCGGTGCGGAAGGTTCGATCATCGTCGGCAAGCTGCGCGAGAAGACCGAATTCGGCTATGGCTGGAACGCCCAGACCAACGAGTTCGGCGATCTCTACGCGCAGGGCGTGATCGACCCGGCCAAGGTGGTGCGCGCCGCTCTCCAGGACGCCGCGTCGGTCGCCGGCCTGCTGGTGACCACCGAGGCGATGGTGGCCGAGAAGCCGAAGAAGGAAGCTGCCGCACCGGCAATGCCCGGCGGTGGCATGGACTACTAAGGTCAGGCCTCCAAAGCGAGACTTCTGAACGGCAGATGGACCGTGTCCGCCAAAGCGGGCACGGTCTTGCCGGTCCGGACCAATGCGGAGCAGGTGCCATGGATGTGATGGACAGTTTTGGAAAGATCGCGGCGCCGACCCGCCCGAAGAACGATTTCAACTATGAAACCGATTGCAGGGCGGCGCTGGCGCCCTTGGTCGACGGCTTGCTGGACATGGCCGAGCAGGCCGGCTGGGATCGCCGCAAGGCGGCCTATACGCTGATGTTCCTGTCGGCCCAACGCGTCGGGGCCGGCCAGGAGGAGCGTAAATGATGGTCGCGCGGGCGCGCATGCCTGCGCCTGTTGGAGACAGTTGAACCGGAAGGGAGAGTGTCATGGACCGTTCTTCTTTTGAAAAGCCGGTCACCATTCTTACCGGCCTCGGCACGCCGACCAGGATAGAAAGCGCGGCTGAGGCCTATGCGCTGCTTGCCGACTGGCCGCGGGCGAGCCGGACGGCCGCGCATGACATCGCCGCCAAAGCCTGCCGGGCGGCGATGGACGGAGAGATCGACGCCGAGACGGCGCGGGCGACCTTCGTGGCGTTCGCCCGCCGCAACGATCTTCTCGCGCCGCTGACGAGCGCTACGGTTGCGGGTGGGCCGCTCGCCGATTGGGCGCGTTCGCAGCGTGTCAACGCTCCGGCGTGAACGCGGCTTTCCTTCTCCCCTTGCGGGAGAAGGTGGATTGGCGCGAAGCGCCAAGCCGGATGAGGGGTGCTGGAAGGAATGAGGCGGCGGCGATTTCAAGAAAATTGCCAAGCTGGAACACCCCTCATCCGACCTCGCTTCGCGAGGCCACCTTCTCCCACAAGGGGAGAAGGTAAGATCGCGTCGGCGCCGCGCCTTCCAACCCTCACCGCCTTACCCGCGATTTCAGCCAGCGGTCGAAGGCCACGGCGAGGATCAGGATCAGGCCGATGACGATGCTTTGCGTGTAAGACGAGACGTTGTTGAACTGCAGCCCGTTCTGCAGCACGCCGATCAGTGCCGCGCCCACCACCGTGCCGCCGACCGAGCCAATGCCGCCGAACAGCGAGGTGCCGCCGATGACCACCGCCGAGATCACCGTCAGCTCGTAGCCGATGCCGGCGACGGCTTCCGAGGAATTGAGCCTGGCCGACAGCACGAAGGCGGCAAGGCCGGCGAAGAAGCCGACGATGATGTAGACCGAGATCAGGATGCGGTCGACGCGCAGGCCGGACAGCCGCGCTGCCTCGGCATTGCCGCCGACGGCGTAGACGGCGCGGCCGTAGCGCGTGTAGCGCAGGACGATGTGGCAGAGGATCGCCGCCGCCGCGAAGATGATCGCCGGCACCGGCACCGGGCCGATCAGCCCGGTGCCGAACCAGCGCATCGAAGCGTCGAAGCCGGAGATCGGGCCGCCATTGGAGATCGTCAGCGTCAGGCCGCGAAAGACGGTGAGGCCGCCGAGCGTGACGACGAAGGGCGGCACTTTCAGCCGGGTGATGGCAAAGCCCTGGACGCCGCCGGCCAGGGCGCCGACGACGACGGCTGCCAGAAGGGCTGCGAACCAGCCATAGCCTTGTGCGCCGGACGTCGACAGCGACAGCGTGTTGGCGGTGCCGCCCTTGGCCACCACCGCCGCGACCATGCCGCAGAAGGCCAGCAGCGAGCCAACCGACAGGTCGATGCCGGCGGTGAGGATGACGAAGGTCATGCCGAGCGCGATCAGCCCGGTGATCGAGATCTGCCGCATGATGTTGAAGATGTTGATCGGGTCGATGAAGCTCGGCTTCAGCACGGTGAAGACGACGATCAGCAGCGCCAGGAACATCAGCGGTCCGAAGCTCATCAGCAGGCGCGCGACATTGATGCCGCCGCGCTGGCTCTGTTCGGTCGTGCTGGTCATTGCGTCGCTTCCTGCGTTTGATCGAGCGCCATCAGTTCCATCAGTTTTTCCTCGGTCGCCTCGATACCTGGCATCTCGCCGGTGATGCGGCCGCGCCGCATGGTGACGATCCTGTCCGACACCGCAAGCACTTCGGGCAATTCCGACGAGATCATCATGATGGCGATGCCGCGCCCGGCGAGCTGCACCAGGATCTGGTGCACCTCGGCCTTGGCGCCAACATCGACGCCTCGCGTCGGCTCGTCGACGATCAGCACCTTGGGGTCGCGCGCCAGCCAGCGGGCGAGGATGACCTTCTGCTGGTTGCCGCCGGACAGCCCCTCGATGGGCTGCTCGGGCGAGGCCATGCGGATCGACAGCGTTTTTCTGTAGCTCGCCAGCGCCTGGCGCTCGCGGCGCTCGGCCATGAAGCCGAGAGCGTTGGAGTAGCGGCCGAGCGCTGCGACGGAAAAGTTGGTGAGAATGCCGAGCGCGGCGAAGATCGCCTGATGCTTGCGGTCTTCCGGCACCAGGCCGATGCCGAGGGCGATGGCGTCGGCGGGTGTTTCAGGCGCGATCGTCTTGCCGTCGAGGGTGATGGTGCCGGCGGCGATGCGGTCGGCGCCGAAGATGGCGCGGGCAAGCTCGGTGCGGCCGGAGCCGACGAGGCCGGCGACGCCGAGGATCTCGCCCGCCTTGAGGTCGAGATCGATGCCTTCGAGCACGATGGCGTGCGGCGCCTGCGGATCGCGCACCGTGCGCAGACCGCGCACGGAAAGCCTGACGTCGCCGGCGACATCGCGCAGCGTCGGCCTGGCATAAAGCTCGGACGCGGCGCGGCCGACCATTTTCTCGATGATTTTCGGCAGCTTGATCGGCCCGCCATCGCGGTCGAGATGGCCGGCCAGCCTGCCGTCGCGCAGCACCGTCATGCGGTCGCAGATCGCGGAGGCCTCTTCCAGCCGGTGGGTGACGAACATGATGGCGACGCCGTCCTTGCGCAGCCGGCCCATGATCGACATCAGTTTTTGCACTTCGGCTTCGGTCAGCGCCGAGGTCGGCTCGTCCATGATGATGAGCCGGCTCTTCAGCGACAGCGCGCGGGCGATCTCGACCAGCTGCTGCTCGGCCACCGACAGCGCAGACACCGGCGTCGCCGGGTCGAGGTCAAGGCCGACGCGGGCGATGATCGCGCGCGAGTCTACCTCCATCTTCCGCCAGCTGACCAGGCCGAAGCGCCCAAGCGGCGCGCGGCCGATAAAAATATTCTCCGCCACGGTCAGCGTCGGGATCAGGCTCAGTTCCTGGTAGATGGTGACGATGCCGAGGCGCTTGGCATCCTGCGGATTGTGCGGATTGAATTCGACGCCGTCGAAGACGATGCGGCCGCTGGACGGCGGCATCACGCCGGACAGGATCTTGAGCAGCGTCGACTTGCCGGCGCCGTTCTCGCCGAGCAGGCCGAGGATTTCGCCGGGCCGAACCTCGAGCGAGACATCGCTCAGCGCGGTGACGCCGGCAAAGCGCTTGGTCACGCCCTCGACGGCGAGGAGGGGGAGAGATGGCGCGATGGCTTCAGCTGTGGGCAAAGGTTTCTCCCTGATTGCGATTGGCCGCGGGACAGCGCCCGCCTCTGTCCTGCCGGACATCTCCCCCACAAGGGGGGAGATTGCGCCTTGATAACTGGTTTCGCCAATCACCAGCGTTGCAGAGGGAGAGCCGGCGTCGAAGCTGCCAATCTCCCCCCAAGTGGCGGAGATGCCCGGCAGGGCAGAGGGGGGCGCGACAGAACGCTGCTTTCGCCACGGCGCGCCCTGGACCCGCCTACTTCGTTTCGCCCAGCCTTTCCGCCTTGTCGAGATTGTCCTTGCCGATGACGATCGGCGTCAGCAGCACAAGCTTTTCCTTCGGCTCGGTCTTGTCCCTGGCATAGGCGACGGCGATCTGCACCGCGGTGCGCGACTGCTCGCCGGGGAACTGTTCGACGGTGCCGGCCAGCTTGCCGTCGCGCACGGCGACCAGCGCTTCGGGAAGCGCATCGAAGCCGTAGATCTTGACGTCGGTGAAGTTGCGCGCCGCGCAGGCTTCAACCGCGCCCAGCGCCATGTCGTCATTGGCGCAGATGATCGCGTCGGGCTTGCCGTTGGCGGCAAGGCCGGCCTCGGTGACCGAGAGCGCCTCGGCGCGGGCGAAATTGGCGGTCTGCTCGAAGATGATCTGGTACTTGTCCTTCATCGGGTCGAGAACGTTGTGCACGCCCTTGTTGCGGTCGATCGCCGGCCCGGCACCTGGCTGGCCCTGCAGATGGAAGATCTTGGCGCCGTTCGGGAAAGCCGCCACCATGGCCTGCGCTTCGGCCTCGCCGCCCTTGACGTTGTCGGCGCCGACATGGGCGAGGATGCCTTCGACCCCGTCGACGCGGCGGTCGATGGTGACGACGGGGACGCCGGCCTGGATCGCTTGCTCGATGGCCGGGGCCAGCGCGTTGACGTCGAGTGGCGAGATGACGATGGCGTTGACCTTCTGCACGAGCGCTGCCTCGATATCGGCGGTCTGCTTGGGCGCCGAGTTCTGGCCGTCGCTTTCGACAAGATTGACGCCCTGCGCCTGAGCTTCCGCCTTGATCTGGTTCAGCATGTGCACGAAGAACGGAAAGCCGAGGCTCGGCACCGAACCAAGGATGGTCAGCTTGTCCTGGGCGAAAGCCAGTTGCGGAGCGGCCAGCGCCATCGTGCCCATCGCCACGGACGACAGCAGGAATTCACGTCTGTTGATCAATTTAGTCTCCTCCCACATGAGCGCCTGAACCCGAAAACCGGTTCCGGTTTTCCGAAAATTCCTGCGTCGATCCAGAAATGGAGTGTCCTTTGAGCGCCCAAGGGACGCAACGGCGCTCCAGCCGGTCCACCGCGACGTTCTCCTCCGCTCGGCGCCGGCGGGCGGATGCTAGCCAAGGCCGGAGATTTGCGCAAGAACGGGCGGGCGGCTTCGCGGGGTTCGCCGGACTGCCGGGATGATCTCTCAGTTTGCCACCGCCGGCTTGCTGATTTTGTCGGTTGTCAGAACAGAGCGCTGACTTTGGCGAGGCTGATCCAGTAGCCTGGCCCGGATTTCGTTCCCCATTCGAGCCCCGTCAGCGGCGCGACCATGAGCCCCGCGATCAGGCAGCGCATGCCCACGGCGCTGAGCGGATCGAGATGATCCAGCACAATCTTCTGCGCAACATTGCCGAAGCCCCAAAAGGCAGCGGCAAGCAGAAGCAGACAGTTGGCCTGCACCAAAGCTTGCGCCGCAAAGGGCGGATCGCTGGTTGCTAGCGGGCGGCGAGCTTGTCCCACCGCTTGCAATACAGGCGGACGCCGACGGGCATGATCTCATAGCCGGCGTCATTCAACTGCAGCTTCATCTCCTCGAAATGCCGCTTTGAGCCGCTGACGATCGATTCAGGCGTGTAGTCCCAGCCGTTGCGGGCGGCATTGGCCAGGATGTCGGCATAGAGGCGCATGCTCGTGATTTTCACATCCGATTCCAGCACCTGCCTGCATCCTCTTGCGAACGACGGCGACTGGGCGGCGGAAAAACTCAAGATCGTGCATGCCAGCATTATAGAAACAGGACGCATGGAAACCTCCCCCGGATTGCCGCTTTTTGCGGCAAACGACCTTGCAATTTGTGCGCCTGCGACGGGATCGGGCAGATGCAGTATTCGGCCTCCTGCATTTGTAGTATTCTGTCTTGGGACGGGTTCCACCATGACGGTCAATGACGCTTCGAAAGCGCAGACGCTCGATGCCTTGTCGGGTCGCGAGCGCGCGGTCGCGGAAAAATTCGCAACCGGCATGACCTATCGCGAAATCGGCGATGCACTTTTCATTGCCCCGACCACTGTTCGCACCCACCTTGCGGCCATCTACGAAAAACTTGGCGTGCGCACCAAGATCGGGCTCGCGGCGTATTTTGCCGGCGCTTCCGGCGCTCGGCCGGGCGGGCAGTCACGTCCGTCGGACGCTCCGCCGGTGCTCGCCATATTTCCGATCGAATGCCTGAATTCCGAACAGCGCTGGCGCCGCTTTGCCGACGGCCTGTCGTCAGACATCACCATCAACCTGGCGCGATACGCGGGCTTGCCTGTCATCGCCTTCCACACGATGAAATCGCTGGGCAGCAAGCCGGCCGATTTCGCGGCGGACGGCAAGGCGCTCGGCGCCACCTATTTCGTATCGGGCCAGTTGCGTGCGGACGACCAGAGGATTCGCTTGACGATAGAGCTTGCCGATGCCCGCAGCGGCGTCGACCTGTGGAGGGAGCGCTACGATCGCCCGGCCGAGGACATTTTCGCGCTGCAGGACAGCCTGGCCGAAAGCATCATCAACGTGTTCGCCGGCAGTTATGGAACGCTGGCCACGGTCGGCCGCAATGCGGCTCGCCGCAAGCCGCTGGCCAGCTTGCGGGCCTACGATTTTTATCTGCTTGCCCTCGAACAGCACACCATGTTCAGCCGCGCCAGCAATGCCGAGGCGATCCGCTTGTTTTCGCGCGCGCTGGAGCTTGATCCTACCTTCGCAAACTGCTGGGCCGAACTCGCCTACGCCTATTCGATCGAGGCCTGCAACGGCTTTGGCGACGACGTGCTGACGTCGATCGAGAACGGGTGGATCACGGCCGAAAACGCCTTGCGTCTCGACCCGACGGACAGCTGCGCTCACGCATGCCTTGGCAATGTCAGGGCATGCCTTGGCGATCTCGAAGGAGCGGAGCGCGCGCACCGGCGGGCTCTCGAATACGGCTCCAACCACGCCGGCATACTGCTGCTGCTCGCCGGCAGCAAAGCGCTTGTCACCGGCGATCCAGCCGAGGCGATCCCGCTCATCGAGCGTGCCATGCGCCTTAATCCATTGGCCCCGCCCTGGTATTTCGGCATGCAAGGCCGCATCCTGTTTGCCGCCGGCAGGCATCGGGAAGCTGTCGCGGCGCTCCGCAGGAGTTCGCCGGAGTCGCCGGACGTGCTGATGTTCCTGGCGCTTTCGCATGCGGCCATGGGCGAGACCGGCGAGGCGGCGCGCGCCGCGGCCCGCTTGAGAGCCGATTTTCCAGGCTTTTCGGTCGAACGCTTCATCGCAGGCTATCCGGTGACCAACCGGGACGCCTTGCTTGCCATCCGCCACGCTGCCGAACTGGCGAAGCTGCCGTAGGCGAGTTGAAAAATTGACACGACCGTCTGTCTCGGCCATCCTTATGCCAGCCGTCTTCTCCTGCGGCGGCGTGTGTATGAGCAGTCTATGGCCAGTTCCGTCACCAGCCAGAATTCCAAGCGCGCTGCAGTGCGCAGGGCGCTCGGCCGCCACAAGGTCTACATCACCGCACAGAGCTTTTCAGCCGGCGCCTACAAAGCGCGTGTCCTCGTCGACGGCGAGGCTTATTGGGTCGACGAATTCCGGCTGAGCCAGCTCCAGCAGGGTCTGTCGCCGGCCGAGCTCGAACTGACGCCGGCCACCGACGATTGAGCCCGTGTGACCTCTCGTCATTCCAGGAATATTTCGGGGCGCTGGCGGGACAGCGCCCCCCTCTGTCCTGCCGGACATCTCCCCCGCAAGGGGGGAGATTGGATGTCATGAATGCTTTCGCCAATCTCCAACGTCTAAGAAGGGACGCCAAGGCAGAAGCTGCCAATCTCCCCCCTCGTGGGGGAGATGTCCGGCAGGACAGAGGGGGGCGCGAAGGAATGAGACGCTGGCTGCTGACTGCCGCGCGCTTCGATCTTTGATATGCCAGCTCCTTCCAAACTCAAGGCCTATCGCGCCAAGCGCGAATTCCGCAAAACGCCGGAGCCCGCCGGCGGGCCGGTTGCCGCAGAAGGCAATCGCTTCGTCGTGCACAAGCATCACGCTACGTCAGACCATTACGATCTTCGCCTGCAGGTCGGCGATGTGCTGAAGAGCTGGGCGGTGCCTCGCGGCCCGTCGCTCAATCCGGCCGACAAGCGGCTGGCGGTCGAGACCGAGGACCATCCGCTTGAATATATCGACTTCGAAGGCGTCATTCCCGAGGGCGAATATGGCGGCGGGCCGATGATCGTCTGGGACACCGGCGTCTGGGCGCCGATGGACGATGTCGAAAAGAGCCTGCGCACCGGCTCCTTCAAATTTCGTCTCGCCGGCGAGAAGCTGAATGGCGGCTGGATGCTGACCAGGTTGAAACCGAAGCCCGGCGAGGATGAGGGCAAAAAGAACTGGCTGCTGTTCAAGGAGCGCGACCTCGCCGCCGATGCCAGGCTCGACATACTGGAAGCCCGGCCGGAAAGCGTCAAATCCGGCCGTCGCATCGAGGAGCTGGTGGCAACCCCGAAGCCTGCCGCAAGGCCTGCGAAACCGGTGGCATTGAAACCCGGTGCGCTGCCGGGTGCGGTCAAGGCGCCGCTGCCTTCCCGGATCGAGCCGCAGCTGGCCACGCAGGTTCCGAAGCCGCCGGGCGGCGAAGGCCCTGCCGAAAAAACGCGCGAAATCTGGCTGCACGAGATAAAATTCGACGGCTACCGCACCATGGCGCATCTGGCCGACGGCGCGGTCAAATTGATCACCCGCGCCGGCCTCGACTGGACCAGGCGCTATGGCGACCTGCCGCTCGCCTTTGCCAGGCTGCCCTGCCGCGATGCGATCATCGACGGCGAGGTCGTCGTGCTCGACGCCAGGGGCATCAGCCGCTTTGCCTTTTTGCAGGAGGCGCTGGCCGAGGGCGCCGGCAACAAGCTCCACTACTATGCCTTCGACCTGTTGTATCTCGACGGCTGGGACCTGACAAAAGCGCCGCTCGGTCGGCGCAAGGCGCTGCTGTCGCAATTGCTGTTAGGCCTGGGCGCCAACTCCGCCATCCAGTTCTCGGACCACGTCGAAGGCGATGGCCAGGCGCTCTACGACCAGGCCTCCGAGATAGGGCTGGAAGGCATCGTCTCCAAGCGCGCCACGGCGATCTACCAGAGCGGCCGCACCAAGACGTGGACCAAGACCAAGGCGCTGAAGACCGGCGATTTCGTCATCGCCGGCTACACCACCTCCGCTGCAGCCGAGGGGCTGGCCGCGCTCGGGCTCGGCGAATTCGAGGATGGCGAGCTGCACTATCGCGGCAAGGTCGGCACCGGCTTCGACGCCGCCACCGCGAACGCGTTGCTGGCCCGGCTGGAGCCGCTGCGCGCCGGCGCGTCTGCACCCGAAGGCGTTCCACGCGAGATCATGCGCGAGATGAACTGGGTGCGGCCTCTGCTTTCGGCGCATATCCACTATGCCAACCGGACCACCGACAATGCGCTGCGCCATGCCGTGTTCCGCGGGCTGCGCGACGTCGGCCTGTCGACGCCTGTATCGGCCAAGCGCAAGCGGCTGATCGCCGAGGCCGACCTCGCCACGATCTGGGTGACCAACCCGACGCGGCGGCTGTTCGGCAGAACCGGACCGACCAAGCTCGATATCGCCGTCTACTACGCGCTGGTCGGCGACTTCATGCTGCCGCACATTTTGGGCCGCCCGGTGTCGTTGGTGCGCTGCCCGACCGGCAAGCCGCAGGACTGCTTCTTCCAGCGCCATGCCTTCACCGGCATGCCGAAATCGGTGGCGACTTTTGAGGCGACCAATTCCGAGGGCGAGACCAAATCCTACCTGTCGGTCGAGGACGCCAAGGGCTATCTGGCGCTGGCGCAGTTCGGCGTCGTCGAGTTCCACACCTGGGGCACCCATCGCACGCGCCTCGACAAACCCGACCTGATCGTCTTCGACCTCGATCCCGGTGAGGGGGTTGGCTGGCGCGAGGTGGTCGAGGCGGCGGTGCATATCCGCGCCGAACTGGAGGCGATGGGGCTGGTGCCGTTTGCCAAAACCTCGGGCGGCAAGGGCATCCACATCTCAGTGCCGGTGACGCAAAAACAGAACTGGAAGAAGCTGCACCAGGCGACCAGCGCCATCTCCTCGGCATTGGCCGCCACGGCGCCCGACACCTTCACCACCACCATGGGCAAGGACAACCGCAAGCGGCGCATCTTCATCGACTTTCACCGCAACGCGCGCGGCCACACTTCGGCGGCACCCTATTCGCTGCGCGCCCGCACAAACCTGCCGGCCTCGACGCCGGTGAGCTGGTCCGATCTGGAATCCATCGACGCTCCGGAAGATTTGAATTATTCTTCACTGCCGGGGCTTCTGGCCACCTCCGGCGATCCCTGGGCCGACATGGAAGATTTCGCTAGGGATTTGCCGGTATTGTGAGGGCGATGTAGGTTTTGCGCAGCGTCGTTCGTCCTTTGGACGAAGCGCTGCGAAAAGTTCGACAGTGCACGGCCGCGTAGGAGAGTTTCATGGCGCCCAGGGCAAGTTGGAAAGGTTACCTCAAGCTCAGTCTCGTCAGCTGTCCGGTCCGGCTGTATCCGGCGACGAGTGCCAGCGAGCGCATCAGTTTCAACCAGCTGCACAAGGACACCCACAACCGCATCAACATGAAGCCGGTCGATCCCGAACTCGGGCTGGTCGAGCGCTCGGATCTGGTCAAGGGCTACGAATACGAGGACAAGCAGTACATCATCATCGAAGATGCCGACCTCGAGGCGGTGCGCATCGAATCCAACCACACGATGAACATCGAAGCCTTTGTCGACGAGCATTCGGTCGACGTCATCTATCAGGACGCCCCCTACTACCTGGCACCGGATGGCGCGATGGCCGAGGAAACCTTCGCCGTGCTGCGCGAAGCGATGCGCAAGTCCGGCAAACTGGCGATCGCCCGGCTGGTGCTGTCCAGCCGCGAGCGCGTGGTGACGATCGGCGCGCGCGAGAACGGCATGTTCGTCTGCACCTTGAGGAACCCGAACGAAGTGCGCGGCACGGCTGAATATTTCGGCAACATCCCGGCCGGCAAGCCCGACCCCGAAATGCTGCAGCTTGCCGAAGCGCTGATCAAGCAGAAGGAAACCACCTTCGATCCGAAGAACTATGAGGATCGCTATGAGATCGCGCTGATGGCGATGATCCGCGAGAAGCTCAAGGGTCACAAGCCGATCATCGCGGCAGCGCCCGAGCGCGGCAACGTGATCAATCTGATGGATGCGCTGAAGGCCAGCCTGTCGCAATCGGCCAAGCCGCCGGCCAAGAGCAAGAGCAAGGCCGATGAAGCGGCGAAACCGGCAACGAAATCCGCCAGGGGCGGCGCCGGCGCGGCCAAGGAAAATCCGCTCAAGGCCAATCTGCTCAAGGCCGTCGGCAAGAGCAAAGGGTGACAGCGCGCATTGGTATAATTTCCGGCAGCGTCTTCGGCGCCATCGGCGCGCTGGCGGCGTTCCCGCTGAGGCTGGCGGCGCGTGAGGTCGAGCGCCAGCAGGGCCAGTTGCGGCGCGGCGTCAACAGGCGCACCAGCCATGTCGTGTTCGGCCGCACATTTCTGGCCAAGGCCGGGGATGCCGAGATCGAGCGCCGCGTCGCCGCCGAGCATGCGGCCGGGCGCAAGCTGATCAGCGAAAACGGTTTTTTGCGCCTGCTCGGGCTGATCAAGACGCCGGAGGCCTCGGCGCTGTCGCGGCAGTCGCTTCTCGATCAATCGCGCTTGGCCGCCGCCGACCTCGACCTGTTGTCGCTTTTCGATGCCTTCGAGCATGATTGCGAACCCTATTCGTTTCGCGACCTGATCCTGGCCCGCAAATATGCCGGGCTGATTGCCGGCGGCGCCTCGTGGGGGGCGATCGCGCGCTCGGTGCACCGCAGCGGTCCGATCGCCTCGCTGACCGCCAAGTCGCTGAATGTCGGCTCGCAGCATGGGCGTGCCGATCAGATCTACCTTGAAGGCGGCCAGAGCGAACTCGACGGCCAGTTGCTGTTCGATTTGGGGTCGCCGGATGACGACACGCTGGAAGAACTGTTCGCCGATGCTGAAGCCGCGGAAGAGGCTGAAGACCACGAGCAGGCGGCGGCACTCTACCAGCGCTGCCTGGCCATCGATCCGAGCGATGCGATCGCCGCCTTCAACCGCGCCAACTGCCTGCGCGCCGCCGGACGCGCGGCCGAGGCGGCGCACGACTATGCCCGCGCCATCAAGTGTGACCCCGGCTTTGTCGAGGCCTGGTTCAATCTGGCCGGGCTGATGAGCGATGAGGGTCGCGAGGTCTCGGCGCGGCGGCACCTGCAGAAGGCGATAGCGCTCGACCAAAACTATGCCGATGCGGTGTTCAACCTGGCGAGGCTGGAGTTCGACGTCGGCAACCTCGCCGAGGCGCGGCGGAACTGGGCGCGCTATCTCGAGCTCGACGCCAGCTCCGAATGGGCGCGGATGGCGGCCAAGGGTATTCAGTTCATCGATTTGCAGCTGGCGCGGATGTCGGGGTGAGGGCTTCGTTTGGTCGCGCTTGAACACCCCCCTCTGGCCTGCCGGCCATCTCCCCCGCAAGGGGGGAGATTAAGCACTCAGCCGCTTTCGTCATCCTTAAACGTTGCAAGAGTAAGCGGGGCGCCCGAGCTGCCGATCTCCCCCCTTGCGGGGGAGATGGCCGGCAGGCCAGAGGGGGGTGGGACGGAACGCGGCCTCCATAAGTGGGCCACTCCATGACCACCTTCCTCCTCGACGGCCCAGAAATCGCTCCCATCACCATCCTTCTTGCCCACGGCGCCGGCGCGCCGATGGATTCTGCCTCGATGACCGCCACGGCAAAAGCGCTGGCCGAAGCCGGGTTCCGCGTTGCGCGCTTTGAATTCCACTACATGGCGGCCCGCCGCTACGGCCACCGCAAGCCGCCGCCGCGCGCCGAGACGGTGAACCCGGAATACATCAAGGCGATCGCCGACCTCAGGGCGAAGGGCGTGAACGGGCCGCTCATCATCGGCGGCAAGTCGATGGGCGGCCGCGTCGCTTCGATGATCGCCGACGAGATGTTTTCGAAGGACGAGATTTCAGGGCTGCTTTGCCTCGGTTACCCCTTCCATCCGCCGGGGAAACCGACGCAGCTTCGGACAAAACACCTCGCCGGTCTCAAGACGCCGACATTGATTTTTCAGGGCACACGCGACGAATTCGGGACCAGGGACGAGGTCGCGACGTACGACCTTTCCGACACCATCGAAATGCGGTGGCTGGAAGATGGCGACCACGATTTGAAGCCGCGCAAGAGCATCTCCGGTTTTTCGGCCGCCGATCATCTGAAGACACTCGCTGATGCGGTGAAGGCGTGGACCGAGCGCATCGTGCGCTGAAGCAGGCCGATGAAGATCGCCACCTTCAACGTCAACAACATCAACGGCCGGCTGCAGAACCTGCTCGCCTGGCTGACTGTCGCCAAGCCCGACATCGTCTGCCTGCAGGAACTGAAGGCCAGGCAGACGCAGTTTCCGCGCACAGCACTCGCCGCGGCCGGTTATGGTGCGGTTTGGGTGGGACAGCCGACCTGGAACGGCGTCGCCATACTGGCGCGGGGTTCAGAACCCGTTCTGACCCGCGAGGCGCTGCCCGGCGACGACAGCGACAACCAGGCCCGCTACATCGAGGCGGCGGTCAGCGGCATCGTCGTCGCCTGCCTCTATGCGCCGAACGGCAACCCGCAGCCCGGCCCGAAATTCACCTACAAGCTGGCGTGGCACGAGCGCCTGAACGCGCATGCGGAAGAACTGTTCGACACCGGCCTGCCGGTGGTGCTGGCCGGCGACTACAACATCGTGCCCGAGCCGCGCGACATCTATCCGACCCGCTCCTATGACGACAATGCGCTGGTGCAGCCGGAGAGCCGGGAATCCTTCGCAGCGCTGCTCGACCAGGGCTGGCTAGATGCGCTGCGCAAAGAACACCCGAAGGAGACGCTCTACACCTTCTGGGATTATCGCCGCAACCGCTGGCAGCGCGACGCCGGCCTGCGGCTCGACCATATCTTGCTGTCCAAGAAACTGACGCGCCGGCTGGCCGGGGCAGGCATCGACCGCGACGTTCGCGGCGAGCCCGGCGCCAGCGACCACGCGCCGGTTTGGGTTGAGTTGCGGTGAGGGGCGGGAGACATCCCGGTCACTTCCGACGCACCGGAAGGTGGGCGCGACCAGTGAAGCTGCCCAATCTCCCCCCTTGTGGGGGAGATGCCCGGCAGGGCAGAGGGGGGCGCGAAGGATCGCCAGCCCTAATTGAATTATACTGTCACCAGCGGAATTAACGGAAGGCACAATTGCGGTCGGTTGCCAAGCCGGCGGGACAGCGCCCCCCTCTGTCCTGCCGGACATCTCCCCCACGAGGGGGGAGATTGGCCTTCATCGGCGCTTTCGCCTTACTCCGTCAGCCCGGTCGCGCACCTTCGCGGGCGAAGGCCTCGATCAATGGCGTATACCCCTCAAGGTCGGGTTGGGTGGCGAAGCTGTGGCTGGCGGCGGTCGTGGCCCAGGGCAGCCTTTCCGACGTGAAAACCTCGACGAAGGGCACGTACCAATTGTGCTCGTCGAGCATGGTAGCGCGAACGTTGACGAAGAAGTCCAGGCCGTGCGGATGGGTGAACATCCAGTTCTTGCAGTGCGGGCAGTAGAGTTGCCGGTGCGGGCCATGCATGCCGCCGACCACCGGCTCGCCTTGCGTAACGCTGAAGCCGCTGCTTGGCACGGCCATGGTCAGGGAATAAGCGCTCGCGCTCAGCTTCTGACAGCCGGTGCAATGACAGGCCATGGTCCGCAAGGGCGGCGCACTTATGCGAAAGCGTATCCCACCGCACAGGCAGCCGCCGTCCCAGGGTAGTTTCCAATCATCCATCACTTGGCCTCGGTGCTGATTTCCCTGCCGGGCGATTCTAGCGCGCGACCGGGCAACATTGCGGCGACCGAGAGTGTCGCCAGGCCATATCGAGCGCTTTGGCGCAGGCGCGCGTTTTGCGCTCGCTGTTTCGCTCTTCGGAATTGACCGGGCATCGACAAGCCCGGCGCCGACCTGCATCATTGCGGACGAAGCGACAGCGGCGCGAGGGGAGCCCGATGAACAGGTTTGTCGACAGGCTGCTGGCAATGCTGCTGCTGGCGATCGGCATGCTCTGCTTCACACGCGTGTATTTCGCGCTGGGCGGCGGGGGCGTCGGCGACGCTTTCGCGTCGGTGCGCCTGGCTTTCTTCGGGACAGCGGGTGTTGTCTCAGCTCTTGCAGCCCTGCTGTTCTGGGCCGACCTGTTGCCGGGCCGATCGACGCTCGCTCCGAAGACGCCTCTGTTCGGCAGGGGCGCCGAACTGCAACCCGCCGGAAGACCACGCCTGCGGCGGCTCCTTGCCGTCGTTCCGTTCCTCGCCGTGCTCGCTCTGGTGGTCGACCAGCTCAGCCCGTGGTCGCGGCAGCCACAGGACGCCGGCAAAAGCCTGATCGCCGAGCAAACCGTGCCGAGCGCGCCGGAAAGCCAAGAGGTCACCAGCGCACCGGCCCCGGAACCGGAAGCGGCTCCTGCCTCGCCATCCGAGGTCGCGCTTGCCCCACCTGTCTCACCGCCGGAGCCTGCTCCAGCCCCGGCTGCGCCACCGCAGACCGTCGCGCCGCTGCCTCAGGCTCCGCCGCCGCAGCCGACGCAGCCCGATGGCCACCGCGAGCCCGTCGTCTGGCTGGCGGTGGCGTCCGACGGTCACTCGATCATGAGCGCCAGTACCGACCGCACGATCAAGCTCTGGGATATCGACGGCAAGCGCCTGATCCGCACCCTCGGCATCCACAAGGACATGGCGCGTACCGCGCTTTTCCTGCCCGATGGGGCGCGGGCGCTGACGGCGGGCGACGATGGCGAGATCGTGCTGCGCCAGCTCGCCGATGGCGCGGTGCTGCACGTCTTCTCGTCAGGCCAGATCGGCGGCGTCAACAAGCTGGCGATCAGCCCCGACGGCAAACGTGCTGTCAGCGGGCACGACACCGGCAGGGTCATCGTCTGGGATATCGAGAAAGGCTCGGTGCTGCATGTCATGCCGGGGCACGACTGGTCGATCAGCGGGGTCGCCGTCTCGCCCGACGGCACACGCGCGATCAGCGGCAGTATCGAGGGCGCGCTAAAACTATGGGACATCGGCACCGGCAAGCAGCTGCGCAGCTGGCACGGGCATGAGCGCGGCCCCTATGGCGTGGTGTTCACGGCCGACGGGCGCCATCTGATCACCGGCAGCGGCGATTATACGATCAAGCTCTGGGATCTCGACAGCGGCCGCGAAGTCCGCCGCCTCGAGGGCCATTCGGGCACGGTCTATGCGCTGGCGCTGTCGACCGACGGCAAGCGGCTGCTGTCCGGTTCGCTCGACGGCACGGCACGGCTGTGGGACATGGAAACCGGCAGCGAGACCGCGCTGTTCGACAGCCGGTCCGGACCGATCTACGCCGTGGCGTTCGCCGCTGACGGCACAGTGCTGACCGGCGGCTACGACCGCACCACCCGGCACTGGCCGGCAGGCGGCGGAGACGGGGTGGTGCTTTTCGCCGGAGCCCCAGATTGATTAGATTTTCAAGCTAGGGATATTTCGCAAGGAAAAGCTCCGCGCTAATGATTGCTGATGGGGATGGACGGATCAGCTCACATGGACAATGAAAGCGGACTGGTTGTAGCGACAGCATCCTTTGCCAGTTCCCTCAAGCCCTATCGTCGGAAGGTAATCGCGGCGGTTTTTCTTGTGCTGGCCGCCACGGTGCTGTTTTTCCCGACACGCCACTTCTATGTCCTCTGGTCGGCTGCGCAGAAGGCGAAAACCGCGCTGCTGACCGAGAACTATGTCCAGGCCTTCGGTCCGTTGACGGTATTGGCCGAGGCAGGCGATCCCGTCGCCCAGTTCGATCTTGGTTTGATGTATGGGCAGGGCCACGGCGTTGCCCAGAATGACGGGCTGGCAGTGTACTGGTTTGGCAAGGCTGCCGAGGCAGGAAATATCGAAGCCGCCTTCGCTCTCAGCCGGCTATACTATCTCGGCCAAGGCGTCAAAAAGGATGATCAGCTTGCCGTGAAGTGGGCGCGAAAGGCAGCGGACGAGGGAAATGCGGCTGCTCAATCCATGCTTGGTCTTCTGTATTCCAGAGGCGAAGGCGTTGCTCAGGATGACTTCCAAGCGGTTTCCTGGTGGCGCAAGGCTGCAGTGGCAGGAAATATAGAGGCCGCCAGCGGTCTCGGTCAGGCTTTTCATTATGGCAAAGGCGTTGAACAGGACGATCGGCTGGCCGTCATCTGGGCGCGAAAGGCTGCGGAAAACGGGGATGCGGCCGGCCAATATCTGCTTGGCATTCTCTATAATGAAGGTCGAGGGCTGGCGCAGGACGACGATTTGGCATTCGAATGGTGGATGAAGGCCGCAGTCAGCGGTCTTGCGGAAGCGCAATACAATATTGGTGTCCTTTACAGCACAGGAAGAGGCGTCGGCGAGGACGACGGCCAAGCATTCATATGGTGGAGCAAAGCCGCAAAGCTGGGAAATGTCGATGCTCAACTCGGTTTGGCGTACGCCTATGCCAACGGTGAAGGCGCAGCCAGAGACGACAAATCCGCGGAGTTCTGGTGGCTGGCTGCGGCAAAGGTCGGAAATGTCGATGCCGAAGCTGGTCTTGGGATGCTGTACTATCGCGGCATCAATGGACAACCAGACTATAAAGAGGCCGCCAAATGGCTGCTCAAGGCTTCGTCCCATGGCCATCCCGCTGTCCAGATTTATCTGGATATGATGAAGGAAGACGGTCTGTTGGACACCAAGACATTGTAGGTAAAGATCATATTTGAAACTGTTGCGGATAACAGACGTTTGGCTTTCCCAAAGTGACCGATCTCCACATCGTCGAGGCGTCGATCGCAGAGCTGCGGCGGGCGCTGGAGGCCGGCACTGTCACCAGCGTCGAGCTGGTCGGCGCGTATCTCAGGCGCATCGCCAGGTACGACCGCCATGGCATCGCCCTCAACGCCGTTCCGGTGCTCAACCCCAAAATGTTCGAGGAGGCGGCCGCGTCCGACTGGCGCCGCAGGAACGGTGCTGCGCTCGGGCCGCTGGACGGCATCCCCTATACCGCCAAGGATAGCTACAAGGTATCAGGCCTCACAGTGGCCGCGGGCTCGCCGGCCTTCGAACATCTCGTCGCCAATGAGGACGCCTTCACCATCGGGCGGCTGCGGGCCGGCGGCGCGGTGCTGATCGGGCTGACCAACATGCCGCCGATGGCCAATGGCGGCATGCAGCGCGGCGTCTACGGCCGGGCGGAAAGCCCCTACAATGCCGATTACCTGACCGCCGCCTTCGCGTCGGGCTCGTCGAATGGTTCCGGCACCGCGACCGCCGCCAGCTTCGCCGCCTTCGGGCTTGGCGAGGAGACATGGTCGTCGGGCCGCGCGCCGGCGTCGAACAACGCGCTGGTCGCCTACACGCCGTCGCGCGGCGTCATTTCGGTGCGCGGCAACTGGCCGCTGGTGCCGACGATGGACGTGGTGGTGCCGCATACGCGCAGCGTGCCCGACATGCTCGAACTGCTCGACGTGATCGTCGCCGACGACCCGAACACAAGGGGCGATTTCTGGCGCGCGCAGCCCTGGGTGGCGCTGCCGAAGAGCTCGGACGTACGGCCGCCACTCTACACCGGCCTCGAGCTGGAGGGAGCGCTGCGAGGCATGCGGCTCGGCGTGCCCCGCATGTATATCGGCCGCGATACGGAGGCCAAAATTGCGATCCAGACCCGCGCCTCGGTGCTGGAGCTGTGGCAGCAGGCGGCAGCGAATCTGCGGCGGCTCGGCGCTGATGTGGTCGAGGTCGATTTTCCCGTCGTCTCCAACTACGAGCGCGACCGGCCGGGAACAAAAAACATGGTCGATCGCGGGCTGATTCCGGCAGCATTCGCCGAGCGCGAGATATGGGACCTGTGCGTCTTCGCCTGGGACGATTTCCTGCGCGCCAATGCCGACCCTACCATTCCCGATCTCGCGTCGGTCGACGGCGCAAAGATCTTTCCGCAGCCGCCGGGCACGCTGCCGGACCGTTATGAGGACAGTTTTGATGTGGTGGGATATGTCGAGCGGGCCAAGCGCGGCGTCACGCCATTCCTAGCCATTCCCGAGCTGCAGGCCGGCGTGAAAGGCCTGGAGGCGACGCGGCGCATCGATTTCGAGGGTTGGCTCGACGCGCAACGGCTCGACGCAGTGGTGTTTCCCGCCGTCGCCGATGTCGGGCCGGCCGATGCGGATGTCAACGAGGCCTCCGCAGTGCTGGCCTGGCGCAACGGCACCTGGGTCGCCAATGGCAATCTGGTGCCGCGCCATCTCGGCATTCCGACCGTCACCGTGCCGATGGGCGCGATGGCCGATATCGGCATGCCGGTCGGCCTAACCTTCGCCGGCAAGGCCTATGACGACACCCGGCTGCTGCGGCTGGCCGGCGACTTCGAGCGTTTTGGCCAGCGCCGCAGCCGCCCGCCGCGCACGCCGGAACTTCCCGACGATGTTTTTTTCGCCCGGCCTTCCGCCCGCCGGCCCGGCGAGGCGCCGCCGCTCACGGTCGCGCTTGCCGCCGAGACGCGCCATGCCGGTGATCAGGATGAGATAACCATCATGCTCGACATCGATGGTGAGGCCGGGACCGAGATCAGCGTGAAAGTCCATGTCAACGGCGAGCCCATTCGCATGCAGCGGACCGGCGCGCGCTTCACCGGGCGTGCAGTCGTACCGGCCAAAGAGCATGAGAGAATTCACAGCGTCTGGCGCGGCGTGTACGGCTCGATCGTCACCGCCGTCGTGCGTCTTGAGGACGGACGCGCCGCCGGCGCCTACGTGGTGATCGGCGGGATCGGCTGACCGTCGCGCTTCGCCTTGTGCTACGGCGCGCCGTCTGCGGTTGGCATTTTCAATGCGCGTCAATCCGGCTTGCAGGGGTCGGCTTTTGCAGCTGCTGTCTTCTCGCCCTCCTGCTGCGCCTCGACATCCTGCTGCGAGGTGGCAAGGTTTTTATCGCCGCCGGCTTCCTGGTTGGCAAGCGGCATGGTGTTGCCGGTCTTGTTGGCCGGGCCGCCCTTTACCCTGTTACCGGTATTCGCGTCGGTTTCGAGGGGCGCGCGCGTTGCGTCTTTTGCGACGCCTGATTGAGCTTCGATCGATGCGGTCGTGTCGTGGCAGGTAGCGCTTGCCGTGCCGGCCGTCAGCCCGATCATTGAGGTGGCGAGCAAAATAGCGGTTAGGGTCTTCATCTCGTCCTCCTTCGCTGTTTGAGGTCATCTTTCTAAACTGCCGGCCCTATCTGAGGTTCCGCCAATTCAGTTCGAACTTCGAATGTGGCGTCGTATTCCGATTGATTTGCGGGCTTCCGCAGGCGCCGCCTATCGCGTATTGGCGCGGGGAAAATCCCTTGGGCGCGCGTGAAAAGCATGATTCGACTGGAAAGCATCAGCAAGCAGAACGGCCGGCAGATCGTCTTCATCGAGGCCTCCGCCTCCCTGCAGAAGGGCGAGAAGGTCGGGCTGGTCGGCCCCAACGGCGCCGGCAAGACGACGCTGTTTCGCATGATCAACGGCGAGGAGCAGCCCGACGAGGGCCAGGTCTCCGTCGATCGCGGCGTCACCATCGGCTATTTCAGCCAGGACGTCGGCGACATGGCGGGCCGCAGCGCGGTTGCCGAAGTGATGGACGGCGCCGGGCCGGTGAGCGAAGTGGCGGCGGAGATGGGCGCACTTGAAGCGGCCATGGGCGATCCCGATCGCGCCGACGAGATGGACGCCATCATCGCCCGCTACGGCGACCTGCAGGCGCGTTTCGAGGAACTCGACGGCTATGCGCTGGATGGCCGTGCCCGTGAGGTGCTGGACGGCCTCGGCTTCAGCCAGGAGATGATGGACGGCGACGTCGGAAAACTTTCCGGCGGCTGGAAGATGCGCGTGGCGCTTGCCAGGATCCTGCTGATGCGGCCCGACGCCATGCTGCTCGACGAGCCGAGCAACCATCTCGACCTGGAAAGCCTGATCTGGCTGGAACAGTTCCTGAAGAACTATGACGGCGCCCTGCTGATGACCTCGCACGACCGCGAGTTCATGAACCGCATCGTCGACAAGGTGGTCGAAATCGATGGCGGCTCGTTGACCGCTTACTCCGGCAACTATGAATTTTACCAGCAGCAGCGGGCGATCGCCGACCGGCAGCAGCAGGCGCAGTTCGAGCGCCAGCAGGCGATGCTGGCCAAGGAGATCGCCTTCATCGAGCGCTTCAAGGCGCGGGCGTCACACGCCGCCCAGGTGCAGAGCCGGGTGAAGAAGCTGGAGAAGATCGACCGCGTCGAGCCGCCAAAACGCCGCCAGAAAGTGTCGTTCGATTTCCAGCCGGCGCCGCGCTGCGGCGAGGACGTGGTGACGCTGAAGAACGTCCACAAGGGCTATGGCAGCCGCTCGATCTACGAGGGGCTGGATTTCCAGGTGCGCCGCCGCGAGCGCTGGTGCGTGATGGGCATCAACGGCGCCGGCAAGTCGACGCTGCTGAAGCTGGTCGCCGGCGCTTCCGAGCCGGACAATGGCACGGTGGCACGCGGGCCCAGCGTCAGGATGGGCTATTTCGCCCAGCACGCCATGGAAGTGCTGGAGGGCGAGCGCACCGTGTTCCAGACGCTGGAGGACGCCTTTCCGCAGGCAGGCCAGGCGGCGTTGCGCGCGCTGGCCGGCTGCTTCGGCTTTTCCGGCGACGAGATCGAGAAGAAATGTCGGGTGCTGTCGGGCGGCGAGAAGGCGCGGCTGGTGATGGCGCTGATGCTGTTCGACCCGCCCAACCTGCTGGTGCTGGACGAGCCGACCAACCACCTCGACATCGCCACCAAGGAGATGCTGATCACGGCACTTTCGCAGTATGAGGGCACTATGCTGTTCGTCTCACACGATCGGCATTTTCTGGCGGCGCTGTCGAACCGTGTGCTGGAACTGACGCCGGAGGGCGTCCACACCTATGGCGGCGGCTATACGGAGTATGTCGAGCGAACCGGGCAGGAGGCGCCTGGGTTGCGGAGCTGAGGCGCAGAGCGGCGTTGCCGCTCACCATGACCCAAACGCTCGATTCCGGAAAGGAAGCACGGGCTGCTCAGCCGTGTATCACAATTTCGCGCAGCGGATCGCCGCCGTCGATGAACAGCCGGCCTTGCGCCGTCAACGCCGCCTTGAGCCGTTGCAGGGCGATTTTTCCTGCCTCGGGATGACGCCCGTCCAGCGCGCCGACGCGCACCGCGACTGCAATGTCGAAGTGCTTTTCGTCCGCCTCCAACTGGAAATCCTCGATGGCGACCTGACGCAGGCTCAGCCGGCCCGCTGCAATCTCGGCGCGCGAGGCGGCCCTGGCCTGCGCGATGGCTTTGGCCGAGCGGTCGATCGCCAGCACGTGACCGTCGCCAATCCGGCGCACGATCTCGCGCGCTGCAGCACCTGGGCCGCAGCCGATCTCCAGCACGCGCATGCCGTGCCGCAAAGGCAGCGCGTCAACGATCGCCAAAAGCCTTGGCGATAAGTCGTTCGCCATTCCGCTTCTCCAGCCTTTCCGTGAGCCGAGATTAGCGACCATGGCTGGCGACGGGAAGGCCGACACCTGAGAGATCGCGGACATCGTCGAAGTGTTCACCGCCGGTTATTGAGGAGGGGCGCCCCTTGATCGATATCGAAGAGGCCGACGATCGATCGACTTCTCAACTGCGCGACAGGAACAGCAGGGATACTTAAAGAGAGAATAAAGGCCGAGCGGCCCGGCGTCGTTGGCCTGAGGGGGGCGGGACTGGCGCCGAGCCTAACCGGTTGGGGGGTAGATCACCGGCCAGCTGCATACATACGCTAAATCTAATTTAAGAGCAAGCTAATATAACAGTGATTCAATGTTGCGCGTTGGCGATTTTCCAGCGGTTGTTTCCAATCAGTTGTTGTTTCTGGCGGCCGCTGCCTGGCCGCGTGCGTCACTCTTATGGCGGCGGCTATACCCGACATCTTGAGCGCACCGGCCAAGAGGCGCCGGGGGCGCGCGGGGCTGAAGCGCAGAGCGCCGGCTTGACCCTTCACCAGGCCGGCGACATTGTGCTGTTCGCCAATCCATAACGGTCGTGTGGGAATGGATTTTCGCAACGCCATCAATGAATCGCTGGCCTGGGCCAGCCGATGGTTCGACTACGCCGTCACGCCGTGGTTTTTCTATCAGGCTGCCATCATCGTCGTGCTCTTCCTCGTCGCGAAGCTCGCAGCGCAGCGCATCGAACCGCTCGTGGAGAACCGGGCACGCCAGATCAAGGGGCATCCCGGACTGTTGAGGGTCGTCGTTGCCCTGTTGCGGCGCACCGACTGGATTCTGTTCACGGTCTTCCTGCTTGCCGCGCTCGTTCTCATGCGCGCCGTCACCTGGCCAAGCCGGACCCATTTCATCTATATCGCGCTCTCGCTATCGCTTGCGTGGCTGTTTGCGTCGGTGCTGTCGCGCATCGTCCGCAATCGCTTTGTCGCGCGGGCTCTCGCCTGGCTGACCTGGATCTATGCGGCCCTTGTCATCCTGGGCATCGATGACGACGCCGCGACTTTCCTGGACGGCCTCGCAATACCTTTGGGCGCGGTGCGCCTTTCGGCGCTCATGGTGCTGAAAGCGGCGCTGCTGCTGATCGCCACGGTTTGGCTTGCGGTGGTCGTCGGCAAGTATATCGACGAGCGCGTCCGCATCTCCGAAGAGCTGACGCCCTCGATCCGCGTCCTCGTCGGCAAGGTCGCAAAGGTCGGCCTTGTGCTGGTGGCGGGTGCCATCGCCCTGTCTTCCGTCGGTCTCGACCTGACGGCACTGACGATATTCTCCGGCGCCGTCGGCGTCGGCCTGGCTTTCGGGCTGCAAAAGGTGGTTTCGAATTTCGTCTCCGGCATGATCATCCTGCTCGACAAGTCGATCAAGCCGGGCGACACCATTTCGCTCGAAGGCACGTTCGGCTGGGTGCGCGAATTGCGGGCGCGGTTTGTCTCGGTGGTGACGCGCGACGGCCGCGAGTACCTGATCCCGAACGAAGACTTCATCACCCAAAGGGTCATCAACTGGTCGTTCAGCGACAACCTCGTGCGGCTCGACGTGAATTTCGGGGTCTCTTACGACGCCGACCCGCATAAGGTCAGTGAACTGGCCATCAAGGCCGCCATGAGCGTCGGCCGGGTCGAAGCGGACCGGCGGCCGGTCTGCTGGCTCACCGACTTCGGCGAATCCTCGCTCAATTTCGTCCTGCGCTTCTGGATCCACGACCCTCAGCAAGGCCTGACCAATGTGCGCGGCAGGGTGCTGCTGGCGCTGTGGGACGCTTTTAGGGAAAACGGCATCGACATCCCCTATCCGCATCGCGAGATCATCATGAAACCGGATGGGCGCGCTGAGAAATCAGGCGGGCGCTGAAGCTGCCAATCTCCCCCCTTGTGGGTCCCTTGTGGGCCGGTCAATCGCATTTGGATTCTTGCGAAGGTGGACCCCCACCCTAACCCTCCCCACAAGGGGGAGGGAACGCTGCCGCGCGCCTTAACTTCCCCTTTGGCGCCCGAAAGGCATGGCAATTTGCCGAGGTCAGCGCAAACGGCAGTCTCCCTCCCCCTTGTGGGGAAGGGTTAGGGGTGGGGGTACATCGTAGAGCGAAAGCCTCGGCTTTCCACCTGCAATAGCCCTGCCTTCGCGGGGCAGATTGGCAGCTTCGCCGCTGAGTGCATCCGGCAAGGGTTCGCACCCCGGCTCCAATGCTGTATCAGCCCCGAGTTCAAGGAGCCTGCGATGACCTCACACCTCGACATCCCCGACGCCAGCAGCATGGCGGCCGACGACGAGCACGCCTACGACGCCGCGTGGCAGGGCGATGTTCGCGCCGGCGTGCGGCAGGTGCGCGATCTCGACTCCCTGCCGCTGTCGCCAGCCGAGCGCGCGGCGGCTCAAGCCGCGGCCACGCGCCACAAGGTTCGCATCCCAAAAGCCTACCTCGACCTGATCGACTGGAGCGACCCCGCCGATCCGATCCGGGCGCAGGTCATCCCGTCGCCCGAAGAGCTGGCCGAGCAGGAAGGCGAGCTCGACGATCCGATCGCCGACCACGCCTTCAGCCCGGTGCCGCGATTGACGCATCGCCATGCCGACCGGGTCCTGCTGTTTGCGACCTATCAGTGTGCGGTCTATTGCCGGTTCTGCTTTCGCAAGGAGTCGCTGACCTCGATCGGCCGCGGTTTTTCGCGCGAGGCGCTGGAGCCGGCCTTTGCCTATATCGAGGCCCACCCCGAAATCCGCGAGGTGATCCTGACCGGAGGCGATCCGCTGTCGCTGCCGGACAAGGCGCTGGCAGAAATCCGCGCCCGCATCGAGGCGGTTGCGCATGTGCGGCTGTTGCGTATCCACACACGCGTGCCCGTAGCGCTGCCCTCGCGCGTCACGTCAGGGCTGGTTCGCTCGCTGCAGGGCCGGCTGATGGTCACAGTCGTCACCCATTTCAACCACGCGCGGGAGATCACGCCGGCCACCGAAGAAGCCTGCCGCGCGTTGCGGCAGGGCGGCTTCGTGCTGCTCAACCAGAGCGTCCTGCTGAAAGGCGTCAACGACACGGTCGAGGTGCTGGAGGAGCTGTGCCGCGAGCTGATGTACCGCCTCGGCATAAAACCCTATTACCTGCATCACGGCGACCTCGCGCGCGGCATGGCGCACCGGCGCACCACGATTGCCGAGGGACGGGCGCTGGTCAGCGCCTTGCGGGCGCGCCTGTCGGGCATCTGCAACCCCGTCTACGTGCTGGACCTGCCGGACGGCGGCGGCAAGGTGCCGCTCGGGCCGTGCCATGTCGAGGCGCGGGACGGCGACACGTGGCGGATTCGCGGGCAGGATGGGACGATGAGGACCTACACGGAGCTTGTCGGCGATCCTTGAAAGCTGGGTTCCTCGCCCCGTGACATGAACCATTTCATGGCGCGGCTGCTCTCTTGCTTCTTTGCCGAAGACACTGACATCTTCAACGGCACCGGCCTGTTCACCGACACCATCGAGGGTGAAATGGGAAGCTGTCCTTAAAGGTTGCGGAGGTTCAGCCGGGGATAGGGGTGCGGAAGCCGTGAGTGTCGCAAAGCTTTTTGGCCCTGCCATCGATTTTGGAGTCACTATCAATTTCTTCGACTTCGACAGCCCCATCTGTCTTATGCGCAAAGAAGAGAATGGAGGTCGACACGCTGCCACCATCCGTAAGCCCACAAAGGTAGACACCCCCACTTTCTCCCATGCGAGCCATCGCGATCCACACTGTTGGTTCCGTCGAGATGGCAAGGTGCTTCCGGATTGCAAGCTTCAAGGGAGCTACATCGCTAAGCGTGATGTCGTGGGGAAAGGTTTTCTCGGTGGCATCTTGAGCTAATGCCGAACCGGTCCACGCTCCGACGACAATCCATGCAAGAAGAATCAAATCTCGCGTCATCCGAACTCCACCGGCCCCCGTGCGCCAGCGCTATGATATCTCAAGAGAAAAGGACACATTCACGTGCCCGATCTGGATTAACTTTGATTGCAACAATATCTTCCTCATACTTGGCCATAGTTTCTTTCCGGTAAAAATTGCCCGCTACGGACTCGTAAATTTCTCCATTGAATGCATATCTTACCTTTATCTTATAAGAAATTGGATCAGAAGACGCATACAACCTATCAATCACTGTTGCATCGACCACTGGCCAGTCCTTTGCTTCCAATGCGAATCTATTCTGCTGCAAAGTTGCAAGTATAAATCCAATAATTATTGTTATAAATGCAAAAACCACAACAAGAGCGAAAAGTGGCGGATAATCTCTCATTGCGCTCCCGAGACTATTGGTGATCGACGCTGTCGATCTTAGCGCCATTGGAAACTACTGCCCACGGCTCCCCGAGCTTGGCCAGTTCGGCGTTCATCCAATCATCAGGTGGCCATGCCATGCCAGACATCAACTCGGTCGAGATGCCATCGTGGGAATTGATATAATACCCTCGAAGCATTGAAACGACCGTAGTGCGTCGCTTTTGCTCGGCCGCGGTTGCCGCTGCTAGCCGGCTTTGCTCGGCCTCTGCAGCGGCGGCCTTTGCGGCTATGTCGTCCGTCCAGGCGGCATCGGCCGCCTGGAATACAGCGTATCCCGAACCGACAAAAGCTACGCCTGCGGTGACCATCGCGAGATAGAGCGCGAATAGCCCCGGCCCCCAGAAATACTGTATTGGTGCCATTGGTCATCCCCCGTTAAGTGGAGCAAACACCCGTGGCGGTCCCGACGCAAGTCGACCCGGCCATTTTTTGCTTATGTCCCAGTGGCCTTGAGCGTCTTGTCGCTCTGGATCAGAAGCAGGCCGCGATCGTCCTCGACGGACGTAGCGGATCAGCCCGTTTTTCTTGGCGAAGACCGAGACGATCTCGCCTTCGAATCGGGCGTCGCCGCCGACCTTCTCGACGTGGTCGCCCTGCGTGAAATTGGTCGTCACCAGCGGCGGCGGGGGCTCTGCCGGCGGCAACGCGGTTCCGATGGGTTTGGCCCCGGCGGGCGCCAGCCAGCGCTCCAGACCGGCCTCATCGCCGTTCCAGCGATTGCCGTCGACGGGTGCGGCAATGCCGGGAACATTCTCCTTGTCGGTCCACTGCCACAGGCTCCATTGCGGCCAAGTTTGCCGGGGCCAGGTCGGAGCGGCGGCATTGGTGTACTGGGCGATCCACAGGCTGGTCAGCGCGCCAAGGTCGCTTTTCGTGCTGCCCAGCTGCTGCTTGATCAGCGCGCCTGAATAGATCGTGATCTGCAGATCGGGGCGGCTGGCCAGCAGCGCGCCGACAGCACGCTCCAGCTGGGCAAGGCTGACGTTTGCGTCCTCGTGGTCGAGCACCATGCGCTCGCCCTCGACCGGGTCGACGGTCTTCAGGTAATGCGCCATCTGCTTAGTCATGTCGCCAGGCCGCAGGAAATGGTAGGTGGCGGTCAACAGCCCGGCCTTCTTCGCTGCAGCCAGCCGGGTCTCGCGCTGCGGGTCAACATAGGTCGTTCCCTCAGTCGCCTTGTGGATGACACCGAGGACACCAGCAGACCTGACGCGGGTCCAGTCAGGTGTCGGATTGTGGTGGCTTAGATCGATCACTCGGCTCGGCATCAGCCTTCTCCTTTCAGGTCTTGATCCGATGTGTTTCATCGCCGACGGGTGATCGAGTTTTTGCTCGACCCGCTGATGGAGATAACGGACGAGGCGTTTCATGAGAGATAATTTGAGCGTTGCCTCCTTTTTCATCGTAAGTAATCGTCTAAAAATACAACGCCCTTCGCATGACGCCGCCTTGACTAAGGATTGATGAAGTCTTAGCCTTTCGCCAAGGGGACGAAACAGACGGGTCTATACTCACTACGTCATACATAACTATAACTCAAACTATACCAAGTCATAAAATACTATCAGCTAGGATCTCATCGACTCCCCATACTGCCGAGGTTCCATTTAAGAGAGTATAATCGAGCGGCAAGACTCCAAATGAATAATGTCAATATGGCTGCCATTTGATGCCACAATTTGAAAAATTGCGCCGTTTGTTAGCAGAAGAGTCCTGGTTATCAGGATGTATCCGGCTTGTGATACTATTGGGAATATACCTTCTGGCGGTCGCTGTTTTTCACATGGATCTTTCGATGAATGGTGTATATACAATCTATATTGTGAATGTTATCTCATATTTCGTAATTTATATTGCATTGCTCGTTATTAACGAATTCATATTTCAGTTATTTCGTTTAAATTCAAGGATTAAGTATCTTATGTTGTTTTCTATATTATTAATTCCATTTAGCTCGATAGTTTATCTTTTTAATGGAGGAGGATTTGGAACAGTTCGGGTAGCTGGCCGGTATGTTGTCCAAAATGAAAGGATCACACCTTTCGGGATCGAGTTTGCAGCTAGGGACTTTGCTGCGAGTCTGGTAACGGTGCTCGTTTTTTTTGCTCTCGCGAAGATTTACGAATACGGTCGAAGGAGATGGCCGGCGACCCCTTCTGCAGGCAGAAGCGAACATGGGTGAGGAGGTCAGTCACGGCTCTTCCCCAGCCCCTTCAGGACTTCGGCCACTGCTGCGGCGGTTTTCATCCTCTGCACGGCCCGCCATCTCGGTTGCCAGCGTGTGCCTGGCTCTAGCCGGAGCCGCTTGGCCTCGGCCTCGTAGCGGGCCGCGACCGCTTGCGCAGCGGTGCCGATGATGTCCTTGTCCTTCATGCCGTCCTCGCTCATGCCGCGTCCTCTCGCTTCATTTTGCCTCCTGTCCCGTTCCTCCAGCGCCTCCTTCAGCATCTGGGCGAAGGTGTCGATCAGCGGCCCGGCAATCAGGGCCCAGATGCTCATCGCCGGCAGGAAGCCTGCGGCCTGTTGCTGATTTGGATCTTGCGGCGGGGCAGCCTGCTTTGCCGTCTCGGTCAGCTTCTGCGCCAACTGCTGCTTGTGTTCGTCTATAGTGGTCATGTCCGCTTTCCTTTCTCCTTTGGCTGAAATCACTCAAACCCGAGTGCGGGCGTGGCGGTGGGGCCCCACAACGCCACCCGGCCCCGGCCATCGGGACAACCGGGCGGGCGAGTCGGCGGGTCGGCGGCGCGGCCTCGGCAGTGGGTAGCGAGTGGGGAGAGACCTCGATGCGCCTCCTAACGCGTTGATATTGCCGTACTTTTGGTGTCGTCCTGTCGGACGGTCTGGCCGCAAGGGGGTGGCTGGAAGGGGTCGGCCAGGCGGGCGGCGAGCCCCGGTTCCGTCAGCGCACGCCGCCGCGCCCCCGCAACTGGGGGAGAGGTGGGCGCGCAGCGGCCCGGGGGGGGGGGGTTGGGAAAACGGGAACCACGCCGGGGGTGGAGGGGTTTTTGGGCAAGCCGGCGGCAAATAACCACACCCGCGGCGCGGGGGGGCGGCCCCCCCCCACCCC
>NZ_JBVVQJ010000022.1:92761-118200 GCF_055811475.1 Mesorhizobium sp. WSM4829
CCCACTCCACTGCCCCCGCTGCTCGGGCGCCGCGGCCCGCGGGGGGCGGGGGGCGGTGGGGGCGGGGGGGGGGGGGGGGCGGCGCGGGGGGCCGCCCGCCCCCGCCCCCCGCCCCCCCCCTGGGGGGGGGGGGGGGCCGCCCCGCCCCCCGGAGAGGGGGCCTTTCGAAACACGGAAACCTCTCCTTGGATGAAGGTCTTATGGCGCAAGCCTGCGCAAATTCCCCTCTCCGTCTCGGCTTCGCCGAGCCACCTCTCCCCCACGTTCGTGGGGCGAGGAACCCAGGTTATGCGAGAGGAGCCAGCCTCGGCGACATCCGCAACATTCACCACAAAACCGTGTCCGCCCCGGGTCGACTGCGCCCCCGCACACGAGCCGCGCCTGTCCGAGTTGTCTGGCACGCCGCGCTTGGTTGGAACCGGATCCAATGCCTCGCATTTTAACAGATGACGGGGGCAAAGGAGCGCAAGGTGAAAGCTTTATCGGCGGTACTTGGCGGCTTCGTGCTGACGCTGGCGGTTTTCGCCAGTGGATTGGCTTTCGCCATGTGGATCCTCTCCGCCGAACCGGTGCGGCCGGTCGCTCCGACTTCCAGCGTTGCCGAACTGTGGCCGAGGGAGCCGCGGAAGGTCAACCCCGCTTCGCAGCAGCTTGAGCGCCTTCCCGCCCGCGCTGTCCCAGAGGCCGCAGAGGTCCCAGCGGTTCCAGAGGTTCCAGAGGTTGCAGAGGTCCCGGCTGATCAGGCCCCATTTGATCAGGCCCCATTTGATGAGGCCCCAGTTGATGAGGCCCCAGTTGATCGCGCCGCGAAACCTGCCGATGCCGCATCTTCGTCGCCCGACACCACCGCTACCGCCTCCATCACGCCGACAACGCCGGCAACCGACGAGCAGCAGGCCATGCCCGCCGCCCATGTGGAATGGTGCGCAAGCCGCTACCGCTCCTACAGGCCAAGCGACGACCACTACACCTCCTACAGCGGAGAGCAGCGTCCCTGCATCTCACCCTATCTCGATGGCGGTGCGGCCGACCGCGCCGCACAGCCTGCCGACGATGGCGCCAGCTATGTCGAGGCGACCGACACGTGGTCGATGGATGGCGATGTTCCGGCGGATGAAACCGGCGGCGCCTGGCTTCCGCCCGACCACGTGCAATATTGCTTCAGCCGCTACCGCTCCTATCGGCCGGAAGACAACACCTACCAGCCCTATTCCGGCGGCCCGCGCCGGCAGTGCGAGTAGGTGGGCGCTGAGCAGCGGACTGGCGGGCCGCAGTGGATGGCGCCTGTGCGACCGCCGATCACGCAGACTTCTTGGATCGTTCGGGTTGGCGTGGCGTTCATCCGATACAAAAAGGAGGAATCAGCATGGGCGACGACCGGGAAGACAGGATTCGTGAGCGCGCATACCAGATCTGGGAACGCGAAGGCGGAATTCATGGCGATCCCGAGCGGCACTGGCACCGGGCCGAGGCCGAGATCGACAGGGAGGCAGCCCTGCCGCTGACGGCAGGCGATGCCCTGCCGGAAACCCGCGAGGTCGCGAGCTCCGACGTCTTGACGGTGGAGGCCCTGGCGGTGCGCACCGGCATATCGGGCGAACAGGCGCAGGAACTGATCGACAGGCTGGGCAACGACCGGGCGGCGATCGAACAAGCCGCGCGCAACCTCAAGGGGAAGCAGCGGCTCGGGGAGTGACAGATGATCAGAAAACTCAAGGACGGAAAATACCGCCTCTATTCGCGCAAGAAGGACGAAAAGACCGGCAAGCGCCGCAATCTCGGGACGTTTGACAGCCGCGAGGCTGCGCAGAAGCACGAACGCGAGGTGCAGTATTTCAAGAGGCATTGAGGGGGGCGTGCCATCGCTTGCCAGGCAGCCGCGCCGGATGACCCCTTACTTCGGCGTAGGGTGTAGAATTCTAGCGAGTGCAGGATACCGCTCTGGGGACAGCGAACTTTCATGTTTCCCTGCCTCTTCGTGTTATTGTGGATACGAGGAGATTGGCCCGTGAGCGAGAGCCGCAAGCTAGCCGCGATCCTTGCCGCTGATGTGGTCGGGTACAGCCGGCTGGCGAGCACGGATGAAGATCGTACGTTGGCCCGGTTGCGGGCACTTCGAAGCGACCTGATCGACCCGACCATCGCCGTGTACAACGGTCGTATGGTCAAGCGCACAGGCGATGGTGCGTTGGTGGAATTCCGCAGTGTGGTAGACGCCGTGCGCTGCGCCATAGAAGTGCAGAATGGCATGGTCGAGCGCAACGCCGGCGTGCCCGAGGACCGCCGCATCGAGTTTCGGATTGGGATACATTTGGGCGACGTGGTCGAAGAAAGCGACGGCGACCTGATGGGCGACGGCGTCAACATCGCCTCGCGTCTGGAGGGTGTCGCGGCCCCGGGCACCATCTGCTTGTCCGAAGACGCCTATCGGCAAGTCAAGACGAGACTAGACGTTTCGGTCAGTGACCTCGGCGACACCCAGCTCAAGAATATTGCCGAACCGATCCGGGTTTATTCACTCCGAGTCGGCACTGCGGCTCACGCAAAGGCGCCTGTGACCCACGAACTTTCGGAAGCTCTGCTTTCGACAGCGGCACCGCCTCAGTTATCGATCGCCGTGCTGCCCTTCGCCAACATGAGCGGTGATGCCGAGCAGGAATATTTCGCCGACGGAATCTCCGAAGACATCATCACAGCTCTCTCAAAGCTGTCGCAGCTGTTTGTGATCGCTCGCAATTCGTCCTTCACTTTCAAGGGCAGGAACGTGAACGTTCAGGAGGTCGGCCGGAACCTCGGCGTGCATTACGTGCTGGAGGGCAGCGTCCGCAAATCCGGCAACAGGGTACGTATCACCGCGCAGCTTATTGACGCGACCACAGGCGGACATCTGTGGGCGGAGCGCTTCGATCGCAACCTGACCGATATCTTTGCCGTACAGGACGACGTTACGCAGCAAATTGTCGACGCGCTGGCGCTCAACCTGACAAAGGGCGACCAGCAGCGGCTCGCAACCGAGCAAACCGGCAACCTGGACGCGTATGACTGCTTTCTTCATGGCCGAGAGCAGCTATGGCGGTTCACGAAAGCGGAAAACATCAAGGGCCGGGAGCTGTTGCAGCGCGCCGTCGAATTCGACCCGAAATTCGCTCCCGCCTACGCGTTCCTCGCGTTCGCAAACATACTGGACTACGCAAACCAGTGGAGCTCGTCGTGGTCGAACGCAATGGCACAAGCGGAAATGTTCGCGGCACGGGCAGTGGCGCTCGACGATCGATATCCTTACGCACATTGGGCGCTGGGCATCGTCGAATTGTATTCGCGACGGCATGAGGCGGCCATCCGCTCGGCTAAACGCTTGATCGCTCTTGCGCCAAATCTTGCCGAAGGGCACGAAAATCTCGGTTATGCACTGTATTATTCCGGCAAGCCTGAAGACGCACTCCGGTGTTTCGACAAGGCAATGGCCTTGAACCCGTATTATCCGGACGTGTACCTTCACTTCCAGGCGCAAGCGATGTTCCAGTTGCGCAGGTACGAAGAGGCAATTGGGATCCTGCGGCGGCGCCTTGTTCGTAACCCTTCCACCGACGTCTCACGCGTGCTCCTGGCGGCGAGCTACGGCCATCTGGGTCGGTTCGAAGAAGCCCGTCGCGAGTGGCAGGAAGTGTTTCGCGTCAACCCCCAATATTCTCTGGAACATCGCCGCAAAGTGTTGCCCTACAAGGATCCCAACGATTTCGAGCTGATCGTGGATGGCCTTCGCAAAGCCGGCCTCGTATGAGCACCTGATCGGGCGAGGTCCGGTATTGAACCTCCTGCAGCCACTGCTTCGAAGGAACAGCACGACCGCTGTGCGGCGCGTTGATGACTGGAGCGGGGCCGTTGCGGTCAGTCCGCTGTAGAGCCGAGAAATCGGAAAGCTGCCATGACCGCCGATCCACCTGGACGGCCGCTTCCGGCCCAGAGTCGGTCATCAGATGGAGGCGCCAGATCCCCCAAAGGCGGGCGATCGACGGCTTTGAGGGGAGCGTATCGAGATTCGTCAACGGGCAGATCCCGAAGGCTTCGCTGCATGTCGCGACGAGGCCGCATCAACCCTCATTTTTCATAAAAACTTATCCGGAAATCTATAGCCGATAAACCCCGCCAAATTAGACAGTACGCAGGGTGCAATGTTGTGCAGAATTCCGCAATAGGCTTTCTGGCGACCAATCGGTGCCGATAACGACGTAATTCAAGTCACAAGAAAAACGTTCGTTTTCCTGGAGGTTTACAATCGCTCAATGTGTCCGGCGCGTGCCCTGACCGGATAGATCGGTGAACCGCGAAATTCGACCGGTCGCGCTCCAAGGCGTTTTTGGAAAGTCGAGGTCATGTGGGCATGGGAAGAAAAACCTGCCGTGTGTGCGATGTCGGCTAACCGCATCTCGCTTGCCCGCAACATTGAACGAGCGAATGCGATGCGGTGATCGATAATATAGTCATGAGGAGACTTGCCGAGTGCCGCTTTGAAAGCGCGCGCGAAGAACCCTGTCGATAGGTTGAGCGCGTTAGCTAGGTCCTGGACCGTGATTTTCTCGGATAGCCTTGCTTCGATGATTTCGTCGATGAGGCGCAATCGACGAGCCGTCATCCAAGCTCCTGACAAATCATGGTTGTCTCTTCCGAAAAGGAAGAATTGCACCCTATCTTCTAGAACTTGTAACAAGCGCTCGATATTTAACGGTTCGATGGGTTGTTGTGAGAGCAGTCGCTTACGCAGTTCATGAGCTGAAGCGATAGCTACCGGATCAGCTAAACCGCTGAAACGGCGCTCGGCTGTTCCGGCTCTAGCATATGAATTCGCGCGAGAGATTTTGAGGTATTCGCCGCCCGTCCTCGAGCAAGAATAGACATCACATCCTGCGGGAATGTAGGCGAGACCGTTCGGCGGAGACTTGAATTCCGCTTTTTTGTCGCCACCGAATGAATGGCTGCCGACCTGACCGTCGAAAGCAAAGCCGATCACCGCGTCTTCCGACGAGTAACGAGCTTCATAAGCTCTCTTCGGCAGCAATTCTATCTGCCATGGGCCAGCATCCGCACGTCTGAGAGGTTCGGCACCAGCATTCATTCGATCGGCCTCGTCATTTTCTCGCTCGGAATTACGCCCCGACAGGCCGAGCATCAAGAGCAGATCGTCAAAGATGCATTTCACGTCAGATTCTTGAAAGCGCGGCAACGAGCTTTGGCCCACTCTAGTCGATGCTAACAGAGGTTTGGAAATGACACTTTTCTCACTCGACGATCTTGCAATTGCCGCTACGACTGTGCGCGCACTTGTTCCACCCACTCCTGCCTATGCCTGGCCGTTGCTTGCACGCCGTACCGGTGTCAACGTCATTGTCAAACATGAGAACCATACGCTGACGGGCTCTTTCAAAGCACGTGGCGGCCTATCCTATGTAGATGCGCTTCAACATTCCAATATGTTGCCGAAGGGATTGATCACCGCTACTCGAGGCAATCATGGTCAGTCGATCGCGATTGGTGCTAAGCGGGCAGGTATTCCTGCTGCTATTGTTGTCCCAGAAGGCAATTCTGCTGAAAAGAATGCCGCGATGGAGGCATTCGGCGGCGAGCTTACAATCGCAGGACGAGATTTCGATGAGAGTCGCGCGATTGCGCGCCACATCCAATCAAAGAAAGATCTTCACTTCGTACCGTCATTTCACCGCGACCTCGTCGTTGGCGTTGCAACATACGGCAGGGAGTTGTTCGCCGATCATTCATGCCTTGATGCCGTGTACGTGCCGATCGGCATGGGATCTGGCATTTGCGGCCTTATAACAGTTCGCGATTTGCTCGGGCTGAAGACCGAGATTATCGGCGTTGTCTCCGACCAAGCCCCTGCCTTTGCGCTTTCCTTTGAAGCTGGCCGTCCGATTTCCACAGAATCCGCCCAAACTTTTGCCGATGGACTTGCTTGCCGTGAACCACAAGCTGAACCCTTAGAGATTATTCGTAAAGGCGCATCCCGCCTGGTTCGGGTGACTGATGACGAGATCGCCGCCGCAATGCGCCTTCTCTACGTCGATACGCACAACATCGCGGAAGGCGCGGGCGCTGCGGCCCTGGCTGCTCTGATCAAGGAGAGGTTGAGCTTTCAAGGGCGCCGTGTTGCCGTAATCCTGACGGGAGGAAATATTGACATGCCGGTGTTCGCCCGCGTCCTTCAGGGCGAGACACCAAAGGTCCGACCGAGATGAGCAGCGCGCTTCTATCCGTGATTGGCTTTGCACTTGTGGCGACGATCTCGCCGGGCGGAGCGACATCCCTCGCAACGGCTTCGGGCGCACAATTTGGGTTCCGGCGGAGCCTTCCTTTGCTCGCGGGCATTGCCGTAGGCCTTGGAACGCTCGTTGGCGCAGTTGCGGGCGGACTGGGGTCCGTCGTTTTCGCGTGGTCGCCAATGCAGTTGTCGTTGCGTATCATCGGATCCGCTTATCTTTTGTGGCTGGCCTGGATGATCTCGCGGATGAGTGCGCCCCATGCAGGATCCTCTTCTCCGCCAACACGTTTTATCTCCGGTTTCATGTTACTGTGGGTGAATCCGAAGGGCTGGACGATGGCCCTCGCGGCCGCGGCAGCTTATGCCGGTCTGGCCGACAACCCAGTGGCCCTCGGCTTGATTCTATGTTTCGTCTTCGGTACCGCCGCCATGTTTTCCATGGTCATTTGGTGTATTGGCGGTCTCTGGCTTGCGCGACGGCTGACCCAACCCTGGCAATGGCGGTATCTCAGTCTTGGGCTCGCGCTGCTACTGGCATTGTCTGTCATTCCTATGTGGCTTTGATATCTGCCGGCGTATTGGCCGTAACTTTCATGAGCGATAGCAGCCTGGTCACTGACGTCGTCGCAACTCAAGGAATTGTATGCCCTCGGCGGCAAGCGCGCGACGTGTGCGTACCAAGGATTCGTGGATCGGTGGGAGCTAGCTCGGCGTTTCGGCAAGCACGCCGTCATTAAGAGCGTTGGCAAGTCTGTAACGTTACAGATTTATGTCAGACACATTGATTTTTGCCTTGGAGGCCGTCTCCGCTGACGCTCCGGACAAATACCTGATTGACAAGTTGTTTTTGAATTTCTATTCTAGAATGAGAATTCCAAAAAGAGGTCCATCTTGTCCCGCCCCCGCACCTATGACGAATCGTCCGTGCTGAAAGGTGCCGCGCAGGCTTTCCGTCGTGATGGATATCAACGGGTCTCGATCCGGGATCTCGAGGACGCGACCGGGCTCAAGGCGGGTAGCATCTACAACAGCTTCGGCGACAAAGCGGGATTGTTCGATGCCGCTTTCGAGCACTACAACACGACCGTCCTTGGGGGTCGGATCGACCGGTTTTCCCCGACTGCAGCCGGCATTGCTGGGCTGCGCGACCTTTTCATGTCGCTCATGCATGAGCCGAACGGCGAAAGCTACGGCTGCCTCATCACAAATTCCGCAGTGGAACTTGGTCATGACGATGACGCATATCGTTACGTGCACTTCGGCATGGAGATGCTTTTCAAGGTTTTTGCCGAGCGGCTGCAGGCAGCGCAACAGGATGGCACCCTGCACGCCGGCACGGATCCGGTCCTGGCAGCGACGAAGTTGCTCGCCCTCTATCAGGGCCTGCTGGTCCTCGTCCGCGCGGGCCAGGACAAACAAACTCTTGAGCGGCTCGTGGCCGCGGAATTTCACCAATTGGAGGCTCACCATGACATCTGAAGCACTGTGGAAACGATATGCGGCGGTTTGGTCGATGGAGGGCGACGGGCGCGAAACGGAGCTTGCCACCTGCCTCGCCGGCGACGCGACCTATTGCGATCCGAATGGCCTCATCCACGGACCGGCAGACCTTTCGACATATATGGGTCATTTCCAGCAGAGCGCTCCGGGCGGACACTTCCAGATTCGGTCGGTCCACCACCATCACGGCCGGTCACTCGCCAACTGGGCGCTGCACGGACCCGATGGGGGCATACTGCAGACAGGCACGAGCTTTGCAACGCTGACAGACGATGGCCGCCTGCATCATATCAGCGGCTTCTTCTATCCTGCGGAGCAAGGCGTCCAAGCGTGAGCATCGCCTCCGCGTTTGATTTGGCCCGCGACTTTGCAGATCGCATTCACGGCGTCGGGCCGGTTTCGACATCGCGCTTTTTTTGGCGGGGCTGCACTGAAGGCGGACGGTGTTCAGTTCGGTTTCGTCATGAAGGGCTCTCTCTGCCTGAGAGTGGAAAGCGAAGGGCGCGCCGTCTTTAAACCAATGGGCATGTTGCCATTTCAATATTCGAGCCGTTCGGAATAGGTGACGGTCACAAGCTATCATGAAGTGGTCGCGCGCGCCCATCCGCGCCACTGCGCCGCGCTGCCATAGTGCTCCTGCGCGGCGGCGACCGAGGCCGTCGAGCGATACCGAGGGCGCTAAGCCGACCTTCGAACGGCACGATTGAACACGCGTCCTGCTACCGTCATCTCTAAGCGCTTACCGCGTCGCCCGGCGCCGTCCCTCCACGGCGGCAAAGCCGCTCCTGCAGATGTCCATTGAGCACGATCATCTCATTCAGCGCCTTCACCGCGTCGCCCTTGTACCGGGCGATGAACTTGTCGGCGATGGCCTGAAGGGCGGCTTCCTGGCGGCTGTCCAGCATCACCATGTGGTCTCCAGGCGATGCCTCCGACCGTTTCTGTTCAAATTGAACAAAACCGGAACAAAAATGTCAAGTGTGAATTGACTTGGCGAGGAATACCTTCCTATTTTGACAGAGGTGGGGCGGTTGCTCACAAACTGGGGAGAGCCGCGATGGGCAGACGAAAAAGCCGGTTCGACAGGCTGTCGGCGAGGCATGCCGAGGCGATCATCAGCGACGCTCTCAGCCTGCGCAGGACGGTGCTTTCGTCGCAACTGCATCTCAAGGCGCAAGGCGAACTGTTTTGGCAGCTTTGCGGGCTTGTCGAAAAATTGCATGAGGTGATGGCCAGCGTAGCGGAAAAGGAGCCCGATTTCCGGATGCCGGATCTTGGCCTGCTTCCACTTCCCGAGGGCTATTTGACTCGGAAATGAGGCCATGGCCGGGCCGATGGACAGCGTTGGACGTGCCGCGAAGGCCAACATGCTGCTGATCGTCGAGTGCGGCCACTGCTACCATGTCGGGCGTTTTCGGGCCAACGACGTGGCCAAGGTGGTCGGCTGGAACAAGCCGCTGGAAGCCATCAGGTTCAGGTGCAAACAATGCAGCCGCAAGGACACCACCGTTCGCACTCAGTTCGTCGACCAGGACCATCCGCCAAAAGGCTACATCTGGGTGCTGCAGAAATTCAAGCTTTAGAACAGCGAACCCTGTACCGGCGCCCGTGGCGCCGGCGGCGGAAATTTTATCTGCGTCGCCGGCTTGTCGACGATCACCAGCGCGTCGTCCGCTGCCGTGCGCTGCAGGTGCCTGGCCTGCGACCACGGCGCGCTCAGCCAGGTCTCGGTTTCCTCCTGCGTCGTCAGGATCACGGGCATCGCCTTCTCGTGGATCGGCGCGATCAGGGCGTTGGGTTTGGTGGTCAGAAAACCGTAGAGCTCGAACTCGCCGGGGCCGTCCTTGACCTTGCGCACGCCTTGCCAGCGCGTCCACAGGCCGGCGAAGAAGAACAGCGGCCGCGCCTCGTTCAGCGCGAACCAGTAGTTTTTCTGGATACCGGTATCCGGATCCTTGTCGCCCGGCGTTGGGCTCGGTTCGGCAAAACTGGTGAGCGGCACCACGCAGCGGTTCTCGACGCCGAGATATTGCTGCCAGTGGCCATATTGCGGGTTGCGGATGTTGGTGGTGCCGTAGTCGGCCTTGCCCTTCACGCGCTCGATCGGCGTCGGCATGCCCCACAGCAGGTTGGCCAGCTCGCGCGTCCCGTCCGGCGCATTGCGCACCACCGGGCCGGGCTGGTTGGGGTAGATGTCGATGGAGGGCTCGAGATTGCCAAGACTATCGCGCAGGGCGCGGGTCCACTGGCGGATCGCCTCCTGGCTGGTGGTGATGTTGTAGAGGTTGCACATGTCGAGCCCTCAGCAATGTTCAGGCATCTTGTGGGAAAGGGCAGGTAATTTCCAGCGCTGTCCGGCCGGCTGCTGACACGCTACGCCAGCCCACAGCGCTCCGGCGATCGACCGCGGCAGAAGGATACCGTCGTGCGCAGCGGCGAACCGCGGGCTCCGCTTACGCAACGCACACCGCTCGTGCGCGTTCTACCATTAGGAGGAGCATGGCCATCAGGAGGAGCATGGGATGTGACAGCTGGTCTCATGCGCTCACAATCGGAGGCAAACCACCATGTCCAAGTTCAAAGATGCCCTTGACCGCGGCAAGGAAGCTCGCCGTGAGCAAGAGGGGAAGGTCGGCAATGAGAAGGCCGAGGCGGTGGACTTCGGCGCGCAAGCAAGGGCCTGGCTAAACGACGTCGTGGTCGCGTCGCTGGAAGCGGCCAGGGCTGACGTAGCAGGCGAGGTGGCCGTCGAGATGGACACTGCGCCACGCCGCCAAGACAAAGCATCAACACCATCTATTCGGTTCAGGATCTACAGGAAGCGGGGAACGGAAAAGGAGGTGATCGGAAGGACGTTCTCGGTCAACGTCCAGCTGAGTGGACAAGTGTCGGTCTCTTCGCCTGGGATGGTGGCGAGAGAAGTGGGAAACATCGGGGATAAGGCTGACGAGCGGTTCTCTAGCTTGCTGGCGGAACTGATCGAGGACGCAGCGAAGGGCACTTAGCCAGCAAGGTGTCGAGGAAAGGGCTGGCGATCTCCAGGGCTGTCCGCCGGTTTGCTGACACGCCGGCCCTGTCAGTAACAGCTTTCCGGATGCCGCAAACTCCCCTTCCGTTAACCTTTCGTTAACCATGGCTGGCTAGCGTTTACCTATCAGTAAGGAATCGCTGTCCGTGACCTTCGCCGCCCCCGTCGAGACCAAATCCATTCGCTTTCGCGCCCGCTCCTTCGTCGCCTTCACGCTCACCCCGGAGACGCCGCTTTCGGAGTGGCTGGAAAGCCTCGACCGCTGGATCGGCAATTCTCCCGGCTATTTTGCCGGCCGCCCGGTGGTGCTCAACCTCAACACGCTGAAGCCCGCGGTCAGCCAGATCGAGGCGCTGGTTGCTGAGCTTGGGCTGCGCGGCATCCGCATCTATGCCATCGAGCTCGACGGCAACACGGTGCTTGAGCCCAGTCTGCCGCCTGTGCTGATCGGCGCCAAGGAAGCCACAGCCGGGCTGCTCATGCAGGCCGACCAAAAGGCTGCCGGCAGGCCGGAAGAGACGGGCAGGGCGGAAGAAGGCAGGGCGGAACCGGGCAAACGGTCAGAAGACAGGGTGCCGGAAGCGCCGGCCACGCTGATGGTCAAGACGCCGATCCGCTCGGGCCAGTCGATCTTCCACGCGCATGGCGATGTCATCGTGCTGGGCTCGGTCGCCTCCGGTTCCGAGATCGTCGCCGCCGGCTCGATCCATGTCTACGGCACGCTGCGCGGGCGGGCGTCGGCCGGTGTGCTCGGCCATTCGGCGGCGCGCATCTTCTGCCGCAAAAACGAGGCCGAACTGCTGTCGGTCGACGGCTGGTATTGCACCGCCGAGGAGATGGAGCCGGCCTTGCGTGGAAAAGCGGTGCAGGCGTTTCTGGAAAAGGACACGCTGCGCATCGCGCCGTTCAGCCAATGAAGTTACTCGAAAGTACGCAGCGGTTTTGAAATGGAAACAAAGACTTAAGCGCATCGCATAAATCAAACGCTTAACAATACGAACAACAATAAGGAGGCATAGATGGGCAAAGTTGTGGTGGTCACCTCGGGCAAGGGGGGCGTCGGCAAGACGACCTCGACGGCCGCCCTTGGCGCCGCCGTCGCGAGAACCGGCAAGAGGGTGGCGCTGGTCGACTTCGACGTGGGTTTGAGGAACCTCGACCTGATCATGGGCGCCGAGCGGCGGGTGGTGTTCGACCTGGTCAACGTCATCCAGGGAACGGCCAAGCTGTCGCAGGCGCTGATCCGCGACAAGCGGGTCGAGACGCTGTTCCTGCTGCCGGCCTCGCAGACGCGCGACAAGGATGCGCTGACCGAGGAGGGCGTCGGCGAGGTGATCGAAAAGCTGAGCTCGGTGTTCGACTACGTCTTCTGCGACAGCCCGGCCGGCATCGAGCGCGGCGCGCAGCTTGCCATGCGCTTTGCCGACGAGGCGGTCATCGTCACCAACCCGGAAGTCAGTTCGGTGCGCGATTCCGATCGCATTATCGGCCTGCTCGACGCCAGGACCGTCAAGGCCGAGCGGGGCGAGCAGATCGCCAAGCATGTGCTGGTGACGCGCTACGATGCAGCGCGCGCGGCGCGCGGCGAAATGCTCTCGATCGACGATGTGCTGGAAATCCTGTCGACGCCGCTGCTGGGCATCATTCCCGAGAGCCAGGACGTGCTCAAGGCCTCCAATCTCGGGTCGCCGGTGACACTCAGCGATCCGACCAACTCCGCCGCCCGCGCCTATATCGAGGCGGCCAAACGGCTCGAGGGCGAGGACCTGCCGGTCGTCGTGCCGTTCGAGCGCAAGGGCTTTCTCGATCGGCTTTTTGGAAGGAGGGCAGCATGAGCCTGTTAGACCTCTTCAAGCGGCGCGGCAGCGCGCCGGTGGCGCGCGAGCGGCTGCAGGTGCTGCTCGCCTATGAGCGCCGCAACCGCAGCCAGCCCGATCTCGTCTCGGTGCTGCGCGAGGAGATCATGGCCGTCATCGCCAGGCACGTGCAGATCGACCAGGATTATCTGCAGGTCTCGATGGATCGCGGCGAGACGATGTCGACGCTGGAGATCGACATTCAGATCCCCAACAAGAGCGCAAGGCCGCTGGCCATGTCGGCCTGAGCGTTGCGCCTGTAGTGGTTTTTGACGCCGGCGGGACAGCGCCCCCTCTGGCCTACCGGCCATCTCCCCCACTTGGGGGGAGATCGGCCGTCACGTCGGCTTTCGCCAATCTGCAACGGCGCAAGTGAGCGCGGAGCGCCAAAGCTGCCAATCTCCCCCCAAGTGGGGGAGATGGCCGGCAGGCCAGAGGGGGGCGCTGTCCCGCCGACACTCAAGGTCCTCCTGGCCACTACCCCAGCCACCACAAAACCCCGCCCAGCACCGCCACCATCCCCGCGATCGACAGCCCGAGCATGATGTAGGATCCCTTGATGACGTCGCGGATCACCTTCTTGACGCTTGAGCGGTCATTGAGGTTCGGGAACGGTTCCTGCGGTTCCGCCACACCGAGGAAGCGGCACAACGGCCCCCAGCCTTCGGTCACCGTGAACACCAAGAGCTTTTCCGGCGGAACGGCTGCCTTCACCTCCTCGGTGTAGACGTTGTAGCGTGCGATCGCCCGCTCGCGGTCGTCCATCACGCCGGCCAGCACGCGGCCCCAGATCAGCTTGCGCGACATGTCGCCGAATTTTCGGCCGAACGGCGTCAGCCGCTCCAAAATCTTGAACTGCCAGAGATTCTCGGTGAAGTAGATCGTGTCGATCGTGCTGTCGTACCAGCCTTCGGCGCCGCGCGGGTGGAGCGTCAGCAGCACCTTGGCGTCAGGGTATTCGGCCAGCAGCTCCCGCCACACGCAGCAGCCGGGATTGTCGACCGTCGCCGTGTAGTTGGCAAACACCCGGTCCCAGTCGTGTGGCGTGCCGGGTTTGCTGTTCGCTACCTTGCGCCAGAAGTCGAGGTGACCCTTGTTGGCCTTGTTGAGGATCACTTCCTGCATGTGATAGCAGGGAAAGCCGAGCCTGTTCAGCGCGGCAAAGGTCGACCATGTGCCCGTTCGTCCGAATCCCGCGCCGATTACCTTGAGCGCCATGTCATCCTCCCCCTTGGCCTCATTCTCCCCTAGGCCGATATTCTTGTTTTATGGCAGTCCGTAGGGGCTACGTTGCGCGCGCCCGGCGCGCAACAAATTTCCATCGTGCCTTCCCTCACTAGATCAGCTCTGTTTTGATACGTCTCAATCATAGGTTGCGTTAATCATCCGCGCACCTCTCATCCATTTGCCACTTGCGCAACCATCCAAAGGGTGAAAACGTTGGTCCGGGGTAAATGGGCAAGGGTGGTCGTCGCGGCTGTTAGAAGCTCCGGGGCGGCCTTGAAAAGCGATGAATTTTCCACAGTTCCTGGTGGGGATGACCGCCGCGGCATTCGTCGTGGCGCTCTCGATTTATTTGGCAACGGGTTCAATCTGGAAGGCGCTCGGCTGGACGGTCCTCACCTTGATCGTTCTGCAGCTTGGATATTTTTTGTCCGCCGTCCGGCTGATCTATAGGGCCGAACGAAAGACACACAGTGACCGCGACCCGCGAGTACTGGACCGTCGAGACAGCATGCGGTTTCGAGATTCAGGTCGGCCACCACAAATATAAACATGCCTAGACCATGATGTTCATCAGATAGACACTATGGTCTAAACCGCTTGAAAGCGGACATGTTCGGTTCTGGGAATGTGCCTTGGACGTTCCGTTACTTTAGTCAACCAGTATATATCTCCGGATGCATATGCCCGATACTGCGCAGCGCGTCATCCGCTCCAGCTCCGTCGCTCTGCTCACTCCGCCGCCAGTTTGTCCTGCGTCCTGGTGTCGAAGTCGCTGGCGTCGTGGCGCTCGTGCAATTGCATCGCCGGCTCGCCGAAGGCGCGGTTGACCATGCGGCCGCGCTGCACCGCCGGCCGCGCGTCGATCGCGTCGGCCCAGCGCTGCACGTGCTTGTATTCCTGCACCGACAGGAACGCGCCGGCGTCGTTGTACATGCGGCCCTTGGCCAGCCCGCCATACCAGGGCCACACAGCGATGTCGGCAATCGTGTAGGCGTCGCCGCCGAGATATTCGCTTACCGCCAGGCGCCGGTCGAGCACGTCCATCTGGCGCTTCACCTCCATGGCGAAGCGGTCGATGGCATATTCGAATTTTTCCGGTGCGTAGGCGTAGAAATGGCCGAAGCCGCCGCCGAGATAAGGCGCCGAGCCCATTTGCCAAAACAACCACGACAGGGTTTCTGCGCGCGCCGGCTGCTCGATCGGCAGGAACTCGCCGAATTTCTCGGCCAGATGCAGCAGGATCGAGCCGGATTCGAAGACGCGGATCGGCTTTGGCCCGCTGCGGTCCATCAGCGCCGGGATCTTGGAGTTGGGATTGACCTCGACGAAGCCGCTGCCGAACTGGTCGCCGTCGTTGATCCTGATCAGCCAGGCGTCATATTCGGCGCCTTTGTGGCCGCGCGCCAGCAACTCCTCCAGCATGATCGTCACCTTCACGCCGTTTGGTGTCGCCTGCGAGTAAAGCTGCAGCGGATGCTTGCCGACCGGCAGCTGCTTGTCATGCGTCGGGCCGGCGATCGGACGGTTGATGCTGGCGAAGGCGCCGCCATTTTCCTTGTTCCAGATCCATACTTTCGGCGGTGTGTATTGGTTCATTTCGGAGGCCTTTGATGTGAGCGGGGAGGGTCTTGGGGAGGATCAGCTTGCATAGATACAGGTAGTGCGGGCTGACGGAAGTTCAACTTGTGTTGAACTATTGTCGATGTCGGCAGCGCAAGCCTGCGCGATTGCATTCGGCCCTTGCGCCTCGTCACATGCGCCATAGCTATAGAAGATGCCGGCCCTCTGAACGGTCGTCGTGAATATGGCCAGGATTGAGAGCATGACCATCGATACGATTTTGCGGTCCATCGTGACGGTGCGGGCTTCGATCCCGGATGATGCCTTCACCGCGAATGCGCTAGGCACCAGCCGGGAAGGCAGCGGCGTGGTCATTCGCGACAACGGCCTGGTGCTCACCATCGGCTATCTCATCACCGAGGCGGAAGAAGTCTGGCTGACCGACCACAGCGGGCGCGTGATTCCCGCGCACGCGCTCGCCTACGACCAGGAAACGGGCTTCGGCCTGGTGCAGGCGCTGGCCCCGCTCTCCCTGCCCGCAGTGGCTTTCGGCGACGCGGCCAGGGCGATGGCCGGCGACCCGGTGGTGCTCGCCGACGGCATCGGCCAGGCGGTCAGCGCGTACATCGTCACCAAGCAGGAATTCGCCGGCTATTGGGAATATCTGCTGGACGAGGCGATCTTCACCGCGCCGGCTCATCCGTCGTGGGGAGGTGCGGCCCTCATCGGGCAGGACGGCAGGCTGCTCGGCATCGGTTCCCTGCGCCTGCAGATGAGCCGCGCCGGCGAGATCGCCGATATCAACATGGTGGTGCCGATCGACCTGCTGCCGCCCATCCTCGACGATCTGCTGACACGCGGCCAGGTTGCCAAGCCACCGCGCCCATGGCTCGGCGCCTTCTCCGCCGAAAGCAATGGCGAGGTCGTGGTGATGAGCGTCGCCGAAGGCAGCCCGGCCGCCGAAGCCGGCCTGCGCCAGGGCGACATCATCTCGGATGTGCGCGACGGCGAAGTCGACGGGCTCGCCGATTTCTACCGCAAGTTGTGGCAGAACCCGGCGGGCGCCGAGATCCCGTTGCGTGTTGTGCGCGACGGCCGCGAAACCTGGCTGCGCGTCAAGTCGGCCGACCGCAACAGCTTTCTTAGGAAACCGCAGCTGCAGTGAGGCTCCTTTCCTTCTTCCACAAGGGGCCTTGTGGGAGAAGGAGGATCGGCGCGCAGCGCCGAGCCCGAAGGCCGCAGGTTATTACATCACGATTTGAAGGACCGCCATGGGCCGCGCGAAGCATCGCGCCATCCTTGCAACAAGGCCACTGTTGCTGCATTCGATCGGAGCCAAGCAGCGACAAAGGAGAACCGATGACGACCACAGAAAGGCAGACCCGCTGATGGCGCCGGTCGAGGTCGACCCCGCCAAGGTCCGCGAATTCAGCGATGCCGAGAGCTTCTACACCTGGCTCGGCAAGCATCACGACACCGAGACAGAAATCTGGATCAAGATCCACAAGGTCGGTTCGGGACTGCCTTCGATCACGCCCAAGGAGGCCATCGACGTCGTGCTGTGCTGGGGCTGGATCGATGCCGTGCGCAAGGGGCTCGACGATAAGAGCTATTTGCAGCGCTACACACCGCGCGGCAGGAAGAGCATCTGGAGCCAGATCAACGTCGACAACGTCGCCCGGCTGATCGAGGCGGGCCGGATGACCGAGCATGGGCTCAAACAAGTCGAGGCGGCGAAGGCCGACGGGCGCTGGGCGCGCGCCTATGCAAGCGGCAAGGACATGAAAATCCCCGCGGATTTGCAGGCCGCAATAAACGCCGAGCCCGAGGCCAAGGCGATGCTGGCAAGGCTCAGCGCGCAGAACCGCTTCGCGCTCGCCTTTCGCATCCACAACATGAAGACCGAGGCTGGCCGCGAGAAGAAGATCGCCGCCTTCGTCGAGATGCTGAAGCGCGGTGAGGCGATCTACCCGCAAGGGAAGAAGTGAGGCTGGCGCCGTCGCGGCTGTGGCTGCCATTGCGGCAAAGTTCGCGCCTCGTGGGTGTCAGGGTGAGAGAAATTGGCCGTCCACCCCAGCCGCTGCGCAGTAACGGTTTCTTCTTGGCTTTTGCCGCACAATGGCGGCGACGAGGCAGGCGAAGTCCAGAGCATGGCCGAAAAGAAAAATCGCGACGGAGAGTTCTGGGAGCTGGCGCTCGAACGCGCGCATCTTGGCGTCTGGGATTGGGATCTCGCGAGCGGCGACTGTTTCTACTCGGCGATGTGGTTGCAGATGCTCGGCTATGGCGAGGGTGAGCTAGCCGAGACAAGCGATCTCTGGCTGCAGCTGACGCATCCCGACGATCGCGAGCGGGCGGTGGCCAGCGGCGAACGCCACATTGCCGGCCTGACCGATTCGATCGAGACCGAGCTCAGGCTGAAGCACAAATCCGGTCACTGGGTATGGGTTCTCGATCGCGGCGGAGTGGTCGAACGCGACGCCCAAGGCCGGCCGGTCAGACTGATGGGCGTCCAGACCGACATCACCAAGCAGAAGCAAGCGGAAGCAGAGCTTGAACAGGTCAACGTCCGCTTTCGCCTGGCATTGGCGGCCAGCGGCACCGGCATCTGGCACCACGATCTCGCCGCACGCAAAAGCTACTGGGACCAGCGCACGCGGGACATCTACGGGCTTGTCGCCGACACCGACGAAGTGTCGCAAGACCTCTGGCACAGCTATCTGCATCCGGACGACCGGGCCGACGCCGAGCGGGCCCATTTGGCGCCGCTGCAAACCCAAAAGGTCGTCGCCGTGCAATACCGCATCATCAAGCGGGACGGCGAAATCCGACATCTCGAATCGCTGATACGGTTCGCCGACGCCCAGTCATCGGGCCAGATCCTGGGCACGGTGCGCGACATCACCGAGGCGAAGCAACGCGAGCAGGAACTTGCCCATGCGGCCCGCCATGACGCGCTGACCGGCCTTCTGAACCGCGCCGCTTTCGACCGGCTGCTGGCCGAGCACATCGCAACGGCGCGCCGGCTCGCGGTGTTCTACGTCGATCTCGACTACTTCAAGGCACTGAACGACTTCGCCGGCCACGCCGCCGGCGACCTTGCCCTGAAGAGCGTCGCCGAGCGCATTCTGGGCTGTCTGCCGCCGTCGGTGCACGCCGCGCGCCTCGGCGGCGACGAGTTCGCGCTGCTGGTGCCTGATTGCGACGCAGCGCAAGCCGAGCGTCTCGCCGGTGCCGTTCTCGCGGCGGTTCGCGATGCCGACCTCGGCTTGACGGCGACGTCGCGCAAGCTCGCGGCCAGCATCGGCATCGCCTTTGTCGCCGATGCGAATACCGCAGTGGCCGACGCGCTCGCCTGCGCCGACGACGCCTGCTATGCGGCCAAGGCTGCCGGGCGCAATCGCTTCGCAGTGTTCTCGCCCGAGACGACATCCGGTTCCAGCGGCCTCAATGCGGCGCGGCTGGCCGCCGACACCGTCGACGCCATGGCGGACGGAAGGCTGAAACTGTTCGGCCAGGAAATCCACCAGCTCGGAAAACCCTGGCAAGAAAGCCGCCATGTCGAGGTCCTGGCGCGGCTCGCCGGGCGCAACGGCCGGCTGATCCCGCCGGGCGAGTTCATCCCGGCGGCGGAGCGGTTCGGCGTCGCCTCGCGGCTCGACCGCTGGATCATCAGGACGGCGCTGTCGCTTCATGGTCCGGCGCTGAAGTCAGGGGCGCTCACGCTCGGCTTCAACCTGTCGGCGCAGACGCTGAGCGACCCGCAGCTTTGGGATTTCGTCGACGCCATCATCGCCGAGACCGGGGCGCCGCATTCCGGCATCGGCTTCGAGATCACCGAAACCGCCGCGGTCACCAATTTCGCAGCTGCCGAGCAGTTCGTCGGCAAGGCGCGCGAGCGGCGCTGCCGCGTCAGCCTCGACGATTTCGGGGCGGGCATGAGCTCGTTCGAATATCTCCGGCGCTTTCCCGTCGACACGATCAAGATCGACGGCTCGTTCATCGAGCATATTGCCGATAGCCGCTTCGACCGCGAGATCGTCTCGGCGATATCGGGCATCGCCAGGAGCCTCGGCTGCTCCGTGGTGGCGGAGAAGATCGAAGCGCAGGATGCGCTCGACATCCTCGCGGATATGGGCATTGACTTCGGCCAGGGATTTCTGCTGCACCGGCCGGAACCGCTGCAAGCGATCGTGGCGCGGGCGTGCGCGACCCGGGCGAGCAAGACACGGGCGAGCGCGCCGGCACCAGCCGGACGGCGAGCCTAGCCCGGATCTCTCCGGGCTGGCCGGGCGAAAAAGTCCGCAAAACCGGTCCGGCGCCGTGATGCGCGACTGGTCAGGACTTTCCTGGCGGGCGATAGCGGACCGACTTTGCCTTGCCAAGCGCTTGCATCGTCTCTTCGACGCTCAGGAGAACGGTGGTCTCGTACGAGCTGAGCGCTCCTCCCGCACCAATGGCAAGCATGACCGATGCCATCGAAACGTTGTCGGGCGCTTCCCACAGGTTCCAGCCATCGTGCTCTCCGAAGCCGTACCAGAACCCGTGCAGCTTTCCGCCTACCGATTCGATGTAGGTGCGGGCTGCCTCGCGTCTATCCTCGGGGTTTTCGATAAGGCGCGCCCAGGTCTCGGGCGTATAGCTGAATCGTGAGAGATACATGGGCATGGTTCGCCTCCAGGGCCGCCGATCCCCCAGCGGCTCGGCGTCGAGGGGATCGAGGGAGGGGCTGGCGCCGAGCCTGACCGGCTTGGTTGGTTCACCGGCTGACAAAATATGCGCTCAGGCTAATATAATCGCAACACCTATCCTGCAGGCCGCCGCCGATGCGGATCAGGCGTTGCGGCTCGCCATATGCGCGTCGAGCTTCTTTCTCGAAGGCCCGTACCGCTTGATGATGGTCGCGGCCTCGCTCGGCGGTATGCCGTATTTTTTCGCAAACGCCGCTACGTCGTAAGGCTCCTCGCCGGCGGCCGGTTTGCGGTCCTGCTTGCTCCTGGATTTGTCGTCGGCCATGTCGTCCTCCGTCATGTCTGGTGGTTCCCGCTCATGGGCTCGAACCACGATTCACGCCTTCAAAGGGCGCTGTCCTACCATTAGACGAAGCGGGAATAGAGGAAGTAACGCTGTCTAGCACTTTCTCATCCGCGCATGAAGCCGCTTCATGCCATCATCGGCTTGAGCATGAGCTTTCAGCGGGGCCTTGTAGGGATGGGAGCAATCGCCGTGACCAGAACCGACCTCTGTGACGTCTACCGAGACTACATTGCCTGCCTGAACAAGCAGGACTGGCCGAAGCTGGGGCAGTTCATTGATGATGAAGTGGTCCACAACGGCCGGCGGCTCGGTCTATCAGACTATCGCAAAATGCTGGAGAGAGACTTTGCTGAAATTCCGGACCTTTATTTCAACGTCCAGATGATGATTTCCGATCCGCCCTATATAGCGAGCCGGCTCGGGTTCGACTGCACACCGAAAGAAAGCTTCCTCGGCCTCCCTGTAAATGGGAAGAGAGTTTCCTTTGCCGAGAATGTTATCTATGAATTTGGGGACAAAAAGATTGTAGAAGTATGGTCTGTCATAGACAAGGCTGCCATCGAAGCTCAGCTTTAGCGCAGGAATGCTCGGCCGTCGTTCCACGTTCCGATATGGACCACGATATGAACAATGGCAGCTGCCTGCCCACCGCCTGTCAAGGACCCGGGCTTGACGCCTGAACACGCTGCCCCAGATTACGCGGCGGAGTTTTTAGAAATGCGATACGACTGGCAGGGGCGCAAATTCCTGGAACGGCATTTCGGCATTGTTATCGCAATTGGCCTGGCTGCAGGGCTGTCGGCGCTGGCCGCGCTGGGCTACACGCCTTAAGTCGCGGATACCGCGCCCAAACCCCTAAGGTAAGCGAAAAATAGCGGTGCGACGCGACCAGACCGGCGCAAGACCGTTGCCGGCCCGCTATCGATTCTGCTGGGCATGACCCACGGCATTGGCGAAAGAAATGTCATCCTTGATCTCGCGCATCGCCATCGAGGTGATCGTGCGGCGCACGCCGGGCAGGCGGCTGAGCTCGACGCGCAGCATCCTGTCCAGCGCCATCATGTCGACGGTCACGATCTGCAGGAGATAGTCGGCCTCGCCTGTGGTGGCGTGGCAGCGCCGGATAAGCGGATGCGCCTGGACTGCAGCCTCGAAGGCTTCGGAGAGCTCGAAATCGATCGACACCTGGATGAAGGCTTCGATGCCGAAGCCGAGCTTGGCCGGGTCGACCCGCGTCGAGTAGCCGCGGATGATGCCGGCGTCCTCCAGCGCCTTGACCCGCTTCCAGCACGGCGTCTTGCTTAAGCCGACCTCGTCGGCAAGCACTGCGAAGGAGGTGCGCGCATCGCGTTCCAGCGCCGCGACGATCTTCCGGTCGACGGCATCCAGCATCACACGTTCTCCAATCCTTCGCGATGGACGAACATTCGTCCTCCATTTTCTGGCATTTGGATAACACAAAGGAACAATGTTCAAGTGAAAAGCGACTAAACTGCGGGCTCGGACCGAACAAACGCCCTGAGGACCGGGCAAAGGAGCAGCTACCATGCACAAGCCGGATTATTACGCCCGTATCGAAGTGCCCGAGATGCGAGACTATGGCGTCTACCTCAGCTGCGACAAGCTACTCGCCTGCCAGAAGCCGCTGGCCGAGATGGTTAATGCCGACGAACTGCAGTTCCAGATCGTCCACCAGGTCGAGGAGCTGTGGATGAAGCTCATCGCCTACACGCTGGTCGATGTCGTCGACTTCCTCGAGCAGCAGAACACCCATCGCATCGTCACGCTGATGGGGCGGGTGCATCGGCTGATGCGCCTGATGACGGCGCAGCTCGACCTGCTCGAAACCATGTCGCCCAAGGAATACCAGGAGATTCGGCTGCAGCTCGGCAATGGCAGCGGCCAGGAATCGCCGGGCTTCAAGCTCTTGCTGCGCATGCCGCCGGACCTGTGGCGGGCGTTCAAGGCGTCCTATCTCGACGGTCGCGGGCTCTCGCTCGAGGATGTCTACGATGTCAGCTATGACCACGGCGACAGCTATGTCGTCGCCGAGGCGCTGATCGAATTCGACGAGCTGTTCCAGAAATTCCGCGCCAATCATCTTTATCTCATCCACCGCTCGATCGGGCTCGGCTCGAAATCGCTCAAGGGCCGGCCGGTCGAACTGCTGCAGGCCGGCGCCCTGCATCGCTTCTTCCCGGAACTGTGGGACATACGCTGCGACATGACCGACCGCTGGAGCGGCCAGTATGGGACTGTGCGGGCACCGATCAGCCACCCGGAGGCGAAGGCAGGCTAAGGCTCGCGATCCCTTCTCCCCCCTTGTGGGAGAAGGTGGATCGGCGCGCAGCGCCGAGCCGGATGAGGGGTGTTGGACGGAATGCGGCGATGCCAAGCTGGAGCACCCCTCATCCGACCGCTTCGCGGCCACCTTCTCCCACAAGGGGAGAAGGGGAAGCGCCGCATGTCGGATTTGCGGCTGGTGTAACGTCCTTGGGGCGAAATCGGTCGCAACCCTGGAGGACGGCATGTCATCGGAAACCACCCAATCACCGGCTCAACCGCCGTGGCAGACCGCGGCAATCCTGATTGGCCGCCTGATCTTCGCAGCCGTCTTCCTCATGGCGGTGACCTTCAAATTCATCGACATGGGCGCCACCGCGGGCTACATCGCCGCCGCCGGATTTCCGTTCCCGCTGTTTCTGGCCTGGTGCGCGGCCGTGCTCGAAGTCATCCTCGTCCTGTGCTTCCTGACCGGCGCCTTGTTCTCGCAGGCCGCTCTTGTCGCCGGCGCCTATGTGCTGTTCCTCGCCTTTGCCTTCCACGGGCCGTCGCACTGGGCCGGAAACCAGGCCGAGTTCGGCTTTTTCGTCGATCATTTTACCTTCCTGGCCGGGCTGCTGTTTGCCGCGGTGCATGGGCCGGGCCGTGTGCTGACCTGGAAGCCTGCATCGGCCAGCTGATCGTAGCTCGGCTGGCAAGCGGCGTTCCGATACGGGACGGCGAGGCGACCGCGACGTCACATCTGGTCGTTGTAGGGTTCCTTCATCTGGCCGACCATGCGCGCCAGTTTGGAGAAGGACGGCATGTCCGCCTCCGGCTGGCACTGGTTCGCCAGCTCCAGCAGCCGGATCGGGAAGTTGACGGCATCGCGGCTCGACGCCGACATGCCCTCGGAGCGCTCCTCGCTGGTCTCGCTGGCTTCGGCCTTGCGCAAGGCGATGTCTATCTCCTCGACCGTCAGCACGCCCTTGCGGACAAGGATCTGATTGATCGATGCGACGGCCATCAGCAGGCCCTCGAGTTGCAGATTGGCGACATTCATGGCTTTGCTCCCATTGGCAAATTGCAAACGCGCGAACACCGGTTCCGATCCCTGCACCATAGCGCGGCGGGCGGCCGAATTTTAGGCCGGCCCGCGAGATTTCGCTTGCTTTGTGACGGCAGCTATGCTAGGAATATAGTCATGGTGCTGATTTGCGCCAACGACCCGCCCGCCGAGGCGGGTTTTTTTAATTCAAGCCTTCTCACAAATTCGTGCCTGTGTTGCCGATATCAATGCCGGCGGGACAGCGCCCCCCTCTGTCCTGCCATCTCTTTGCCAAAATTTGGCATCTCCCCCACTTGGGGGGAGATCGGATGTCACCCCGGCTTTCGCCAATCACCAGCATCGAGGTAGGCATGGCCGAGAATCCTTTCGACGACGAACCGGCTGATGTGACCGAACCCAGGCCTTCCGGCCGGCCGAAGCGGGCGAAAAAAACGCTGGCCGATGGTTTTCTGGACGCCATCCGCGCCGATTTCCGGGCGCATGGCGCCGGTGTTATCGCCGAGGTTCGTACCGAAAAGCCCGATCAGTATCTGAAGATCGTGCTGTCGGTGCTGCCCAAGGATCTGCATCTCAACATCAACAGCCTGGAAGCACTGAGCGATGACGAAATCAGGCAGCGCATCCGCGGCCTCGAAGCCGTCCTGCGGCCGTTTCTCGAAAAGTCCGGCGTCGCAAGACCGGGCCTCGCAAAACCAGGCCGCGACGGCGAAGACCGAGTATCTGAGCCTGCTCAGGGAATTGGACCGGAGGCGGCGCACTAACCAGCTTGCCGCCTACCGGCCTTACCCGCGACAGGCCGAGTTCCATGCGGCCGGTGCTGCCAACCGAGAACGCCTGTTCATGGCCGGCAACCAGCTCGGCAAGACAAGGGCCGGCGGCGCCGAATGGGCGATGCATCTCACCGGGCGTTATCCCGAGTGGTGGCAAGGCAAGTTTTTCGACACGGCCGTGCGGCTGTGGGCGGCCGGTGTCACCGCCGAGGGCACGCGCGACAACCCGCAGCGCATCTTGGTCGGCCCGCCGCAGCAGCCGGCGGCGTGGGGCACCGGCATGATCCCGGCCGACGCCATTGTCAGCACCATCATGGGGCGCGGCGCGCCGCATGGGCTGGACAGCATCGTGGTGCGCCATGGCGGCGGCGGTGATGTGCAGGCCGATGAATCGGTGCTGTCGTTCAAGAGTTTTGAGAAGGGCCGCGAAAAGTGGCAGGGCGAAACGCTGCACGGCGTCTGGTTCGACGAGGAACCGCCGCTCGACATCTATTCCGAAGGCCTGACCCGCACTAACGCGACAGGCGGCATCACAATCGTCACTTTTACGCCGCTGCTCGGCATGTCGGAAGTGGTGCTGTTGTTTCTGTCGGCGGAAGCGGTGGAGGGGATGGGGTGAGGGGGCGGCGGCCTTGCCTTCTCCCCTTGTGGGAGAAGGTGGATCGGCGCGCAGCGCCGAGACGGAAGAGGGGTGCTGGACGGAGTGCGGTTTTTGCCAAGCTGGAACACCCCTCATCCGACCTCGCTTCGCGAGGCCACCATATCCCACAAGGGGAGAAGGAAGAGCGCAGCGCCTTGGCCAGAAAAACCTTGCCCAAACAACACCAAAACGCCCGCGCCAGCCAACAAGATTAAAATG